>JAQVKR010000036.1 GCA_028694565.1 Gammaproteobacteria bacterium
TCTCGGCCCGAGCTGGGGGATTCACGCCCGCGCCTTCTACCCCGCCTAGGTGCTCGGCGTGCTGGCCCGGATCCACCTGCCGCTGTTCACCGCCATGCACGAGCAGAACCGCCACCTCAACACCGAGGAGTCCCTCCAGGGCTTTTTCGCCGAGCACGGCGTCGATCCCGAGGAGTTCACCAGGGCGTTCAACTCCTTCACGGTGGAAAGCAAGTACCGGCGGGCGCTATCCTTGACCAAGAAGTACGGCATCGATGGTGTGCCGGCCATCATCGTCAACGGCAAGTACCGCACCAGCGCCACCCTCGCCGGGGGGCGTGAGCGCATGTTCCGGGTGGTGGATTTCCTGGTGCAGAAGGAGACCGGGTCGGCGCGGTAGATCCGGCTCAAGTCCGACAGGCTCCCAGATTCCCGGGGGGAGGCAGGGTAGGGTGGTTCAGCCGACCGAGTCCGTCCAGGCGCGCGGTTCCGCGCGCGGCGCTTCCGCCGCGCCCGTGGCAGCCTCCGGGCTGAACCATGGAGCAGCAGCGATGGCCGAGCACATTCCCCAGACCCTGCGGCTGCTCACCTACAACATCCAGGTGGGCATTCCCACCGAGCGCTACCATCACTACTTCACCCGCGGCTGGCGGCATGTGCTGCCCCACCACGCCCGCTTCGCCCATCTGGATCGGATTGCCAGCCTCATCAGCGGCTTCGACATGGTCGCCCTGCAGGAGGTGGATGCCGGCAGCATCCGCACCGGCTTCACCAACCAGCTCGAGTACCTGGCCGAGCGGGCGCACTTTCCCTTCACCTGCCAGCAGATCAACCGCAATCTCGGCAAGCTGGCCCAGAACAGCAACGGCCTGCTCAGCAAGTTCCGCCCGCGGGACGTGATGGACCACAAGCTGCCGGGACTCATACCCGGGCGCGGCGCGCTGGTGGTGCGTTACGGCGATCGGGAGAATCCGCTCATCCTGGTGGTCATGCACCTGTCGCTGAGCAAGCGGGCGCGCACCCAGCAGATGCATTACATCCGCGAAGTGGTGGAGGATTTCGAGCACGTCATCGTCATGGGCGATCTCAACTGCCAGTTTCCGCGCCTGCACGGGGAGAAGGGCCCGCTCGCCAAGACCCGCCTGCGGCCCGCCGGCCCCGAGCTGCACACCTTCCCCAGCTGGCATCCGCAGCGCAGCATCGACCATATCCTGGTGACCGAGTCCCTGGCGGTGAAGAGCGTCCACGTGCTCAACCAGACCCTCTCCGACCACCTCCCGGTGGCCACCGAGATCCAGCTTCCCGCCGACGTCCATCTCGTCGCCTGAAGCGCCGGCGGGCCGTCCCGTCGCCCCGGCAGGGCGGGGCCCGGTTCCGCGGCCCAGGTCCGCGGGCGGGCATTCACCTTGCCCCCTGCCCTCAGGCCGCCCGCCCCAGGCGCCGGTTCGTCGGCACCGCCTCGTCAATCCGGCGCGGCGGGTCCAGCTCGAGCCCGTTCATCAGCGCCACGTACTCATCGCGCGAGGCGACCCGCAGCCGTGGATTGCAGCGCCTCTCCTCGCCGATGGTGCTCACCGCCATTCCATCGTAGTCGTGCGCCGGGTAGACCAGGGTCGCGTCCGGCAGCGTCAACAGCTTGCGGAACAGGCTGTCGTAGGCCTGGCCCGCGTCCCCGTTCTGGAAGTCGGTCCGCCCCGAGCCGCGGATGAGCAGGGTGTCGCCGGTGAAGACCCGATCCGGCAGGCGCAGCGAGTAGGAGCAGTCGGTGTGCCCCGGGGTGTGGATGGCCGTCAGCCGCAGCCCGGCGACCTCCAGCCGCTGGCCGTCATGGAAGCGCCACGACAGGCCCTCCGCCGCGCTCTGCCCGCCCATGGCCGTGGCGCAGCCGGTGGCGTCCTGGAGCGGCCCCAGCGCGGTCACGTGATCCGCGTGCACGTGGGTGTCGACCGCCAGCACCAGCTTCAGCCCCAGCTCCCGGATCAGCCGCAGATCCCGCTCCAGCTGCTCGCGCACCGGGTCGATGATCAGGCACTCCGTGGAGTCCTCCCCGGCCAGCAGGTAAGAATAGGTGCTGGAGTCGCGATCGAAGAGCTGGCGGAACAGCATGGTGATCCTCCGGTGGGTCGGTGAGCCTATGGGGTTTGATGGGCGGCGGGGAGCCGGGTTCCGGTGTGGCGGCGGAAAAAACCACTACTGGAAAGCCGGGCGTCTGGTATAGCCTCACGTACGAACGGGCGTCGGGCCCGGTGTCGTGTGGCCATCGTCATCAGCGGAGAAATGGAGAACGGAACCATGGATGTATCGGGACGTCGCATCGGGCTGCGGGTTATGGGCGCCATGGCCTTGATCTTCGGTCTGCTGACCGTCGTGTCCGGCGGGCAGGTGCTGTTCGGGGCGGAAAGCCACCGGGTGGCGGCCGGGGATTATGTGGGCTTCGTGGTCTGGTTCAACTTTCTGGCGGGCTTCGCCTACATCGCCGCGGGCATCGGCCTGTGGCTGGGCGGCCGGTGGGCGGTGTGGCTGTCGCTGTTCATCGCCGTGGCCACGCTGGCGGTCTTCGCCCTGTTCGGGATGCACGTTCTCCAGGGGGGGCGCTACGAGATGCGGACCGTTGCCGCGATGACTCTGCGGACGGCGGTCTGGTGGGTGCTCTTCCTGCTCGGGCGCAGGCTTCTGTCCCGGGCGGCACCCGCCTGAGCGGATCCGGTCCGCGCGGATGGCGGGCGGGCGACGGGCGCGGCGCCCGCACCCGTCGCCCACCGCGCATTCTCACTCCGGAGCGTCAGGCCGCGCGCTGCCGATCACCGGTGATTTCACGGACGACCGGGTAGAGGTGCTCGGTCTCGCGCTGGATGCGATCGAGGATGAGGTCGAACATCTCCCGGGTTTCGGTGATGAACGCTTCGTAGTGATCGCCGATGGCCAGCTCGTGGTGGCGCGGGTGGCACCACTTGCGGGTGTACTGGTTCATGATGCGCTTCAGCTCGACCGAGCCGTTCATGAAGCTTTTGGCCAGGTTGTTGACCTTGGTGTCGGAGTGCTTGATGAGCTGTGGATAGAGGTGGGTGTCCACCACGTCCATGTGCTCATGCACCCTGTCCATGTAGCGGTAGAAGAGCCCGCAGCAGGTGCCGGTGTCGCACATGCTCCGGTCCGTGAGCAGGTGGGCGAGCACGTTGGAGAGCTCGGTAATTTCGTGGTTCTGCTGGTGCAGCGCTTCGTAGGTGACCATCGATCCATCCTCCTGGCAGCATTTCCCGCTGTCCGGTTGCCCTGGTTTCATCCCTGTTTCCTTCACGCTAGAACGGGTTGGGCGTGCCGTCAATGAACGGTTAAGTATCTATATTTACTAATGAAGCGCCGGCACCGCGGCGGCGTCCGGCGCGCCGGGCCGGGGCGCCGGGAAAGGCGGACGGTTGCCCGGTCCGCCCACGGACTAAGCTACAGTCAATGTTTTCCGGCCCGGAGAGAAGCCTGAATGCGCCCCATCGTGGAGATTGCCGCCGAGCTCGACCTCGCTCCCGAGGACCTGATGATCTACGGGGACCGGATGGCGAAGCTGCGCCTGGGCGCGCTGCCGCGCCCGGGGGAGGCGCCGCCGGGGCGCATCATCCTGGTTTCGGCCATCAACCCGACCCGCGGCGGCGAGGGCAAGACCACGGTTTCGGTGGGGCTGGCCCAGGGCCTGCGGCGTGCGGGCCGGCGGGTGGCGCTGGCGCTGCGCGAGCCGTCGCTGGGGCCCATCTTCGGGATGAAGGGGGGCGGCACCGGCGGCGGGCGCAGCCGGCTGGAGCCCTCCGATCGCATCAACATGCACTTCACCGGCGACATGCACGCGGTGGGCTCGGCCCACAACCTGCTGGCGGCGCTGGTGGACAACGCGGTGCACTTCCACAGCAAGCTGGACCTGGAGCACCGGCAGGTGTTCTGGCGCCGGGTGCTGGACGTGAACGACCGGGCGCTGCGCAAGGCGGTCATCGGCCTGGGAGGACGCACCAACGGCGTGCCGCGGGAGGACGGCTTCGACATCACCGCCGCATCGGAGGTGATGGCCATCCTCTGCCTGGCGGAGGGCATTCCGGATCTGAAGGCGCGCCTCGGGCGCATCCTGGTGGGCTTCGACCGGGCGGGCGACGCGGTCACCGCCGATCGGCTGCAGGCCACCGGCGCCATGGCCGCCCTGCTGCAGGACGCCATCCTGCCCAACCTGGTCCAGTCCACCGAGGGGGTGCCCGCCTTCGTCCACGGCGGTCCCTTCGGCAACATCGCCCACGGCTGCAACAGCGTGACGGCCACCCGCGCCGCCGCCGCGCGCGCCGATTACGTGGTCACCGAGGCGGGCTTCGGCTTCGACCTGGGCGCGGAGAAGTTCTTCGACATCAAGTGCCGCAGCTCCGGGCTCTGGCCGCACGCGGTGGTGCTGGTGGTGACGGCCCGGGCGCTGCGCTTCCACGGCGGGGGCGACCCGGCTCGCGGCGGCCCGGTCGGCGACATCGAGCGCGGCCTGACGCACCTGGATCACCACGTGAGCAGCGTGCGGCTGTTCGGCTTCGAGCCGGTCATCGCCATCAACCGCTTCGAGGGCGACGCCGAGGCGGATCTGCGCGCCATCGAGTGGGGCTGCGCCGGCCGCGGGCTGGCGGTGGCGCGCTGCACCAGCTTCAGCGACGGTGGCGCCGGGGCCGGGGCGCTGGCGGACGCGGTGGTGGCCGCCGCGGAGCGGCCGGCGCCCGCACCGCGCTTTCTCTACGGGCTGGAGGAGAGCCCGGAGGCGAAGATCGGGGCGGTGGCGCGCGCCATCTACGGCGCCGGCGGGCTCGACTTCAGCCGCACCGCCCGCCGGGATCTGGAGCGGATCCGCTGCCTCGGCCTGGATCGGCTGCCGGTGTGCATCGCCAAGCCCCACCTGACCCTGTCCGGGGACCCGCGCCAGGCGGGCCGGCCGGAGGCGGGGGGCTTCGAGCTGCCGGTGGAGTCGGTGCGGGCGGCGGCCGGGGCCGGCTACCTGCTGGCGCTCACCGGCGACATCGTCACCATGCCCGGACTGCCGCCGGAGCCCGCCGCCCATCACATCGATCTCTCCGGGTCGGGCGAGGTGCTGGGCATCTGAAATCCGCGGAGGCGCGTCATGGAGGGAAATCCCCGCATCCCGGGCCGGCGGGCGTTCCTGGCCCGGCTGGGCGGACTGGGCGCGGCGCTGTGGCTCGGTCCGGGCCTGGCCGCCGGCGCGGGACCGGTCATCACGCGGCCCATTCCCGCCGGCGGGGAGGCCCTGCCGGTCATCGGCATGGGCACCTGGATCACCTTCGACGTGGGTTCCGATCCCGCCGAGCTGGACACCCGGGTGGAAATCCTGCGCACCTTCTTCGCCCGCGGCGGGGCGCTCATCGACTCCTCGCCCATGTACGGCCGCGCCGAGGCCACCCTCGGCCACTGCCTCGGGCGCGTTGCGGAGCGCGCGGTGCTGTTCGGCGCCACCAAGGTCTGGACCCGGGGCCGCGCGGCGGGCATCCGCCAGATGGAGCGATCCCGGGCGCTTTGGGGCGTGGAGCGTTTCGACCTGATGCAGGTGCACAACCTGCTCGACCGGGAGTCGCACCTGCCGGTCCTGAAGGAGTGGAAGGCCGAGGGGCGGATTCGCCACCTGGGCGTGACCACCTCCCATGGCCGCCGCCACGCCGAGCTGGAGCGGCTACTGCGCACCGAGCCGCTCGATTTCGTGCAGCTCACCTACAACATCGCCGACCGGGAGGCGGAGGCGCGGCTGCTACCGCTGGCCGCGGAGCGGGGCGTCGCCGTCATCGCCAACCGGCCGTTCCAGGGCGGGCGCCTGTTCCAGGCCGTGCGCGGCCGGCCGCTGCCGGCCTGGGCGGCGGAGATCGGCTGCGCCAACTGGGCCCAGGTGTTCCTCAAGTTCATCGTCTCCCACCCCGCGGTCACCGTCGCCATCCCCGCCACCTCCCAGGTGATCCACATGGAGGAGAACATGGGGGCGCTCCGCGGCGCGCTGCCGGATGCGGCGCTGCGGCGGCGGATGGTGGCGGCCTTCGAGGCGCTGTAAGTAAGTGCTTACCTACCCATGGCACGGCTTGGCGTGGACAGCGGGGCAATCCGAGCCGCCGCTCGGCGCCATGGCCGGGAGCGGAGATGGCGCCTGATCCCGCCACCAGCCTCGCCATCCTCGGGCTGGCGCTGCTCTCCGGCGGCACGACCGTGGTGGGCGTGGCGCTGGCGCTGCGGCTGGAGCGGCACCCGGGGTGGGTGGCCGGAGGGATCGGCTTCTCCGCCGGCATCATGCTGCTGGTCTCCGTCTTCGAGCTGGTGCCGGAGGCCGCGGCCCTGTGGGGCTATGGGAGCGTGCTGCTGGTGGCGGGGCTGGGAGCCGGGGCGTTCGCCCTGCTGCATGCGCTCATCCCCCACACCCACCTGGTGGAGGAGGGCGGCATGTTCGATCCCGCCCTTCTGCGCAGCGCCTACCTGGTCATCCTGGGGCTGATCCTCCATGACCTGCCCGAAGGCTTCGCCATGGCCAACGCCTACCTGGCCGCGCCCCGGCTCGGTCTCCTGCTGGCGCTGGCGATCGCCCTGCACAACATCCCCGAGGAGTTCGCCATGGCGGTCCCCGCCATCGCGCTCGGCCGACGCCGCCTGCTCTACCGTGCCGCCCTCGTCTCGGCGCTGGCGGAGCCGGTGGGCGCGGTGGCGGGCCTGCTGGCGGTGGGGTTGCGCCCGGGACTCGTGCCCGCCTTCATGGGCTTCGCCGCGGGGGCGATGATCTTCGTTTCCATCCACGAGCTCATCCCCATGGCGCGGCGCTACGGCCACCGGCGCCTGTTCGCCGCCGGCATGGCCGTCAGCGGATTGGTGTTCCTGGGCCTGGGGTTGCTGCTGCCGGCGGGATGACGGATTCGGCAGCTGCTGGACAGGGATGGGTGGCGCGCAGGATGCGCGGCACAAACGACCAGGGAAGGATGTCGCCGCATGCCAGCGTCTATGATCCGAAGCCCCGGTTTCAGGCGTTTCTGCGCCCTCTCGTTTCGCGTCCGGCCTCCGCCGGCATCAGCGCCAACCAGGCGGCCCTGGCGGCCATCGCGCCGTCCCTGGCCGCCGGCGCCGGCCAAATAAATGCACGCGCACGGCCGGGTTCTGTTATAGTGCGGCATCCGGCGCACTCCGGCCTGCGCCAGGTTGTCGCGGTAATCCACTTCCGATCTGCCTCGAACCACCCCAAACCTATCGATTTTCGCCTGGGCCGGCCCGGGACGCATTCCCGGCAGGCATTGCCAGGAGCATCAACGCTTATGCCTTTCAGTTCCCTCGGCCTGTCGGCCGAAGTCAGCCGCGCCGTCACCGAAAAGGGCTACACCGAGCCCACCCCCGTGCAGCGCCAGGCCATTCCCGTGATCCTCGAGGGCCGCGACATCATGGCCGGCGCCCAGACCGGTACCGGCAAGACCGCGGGCTTCACCCTGCCCCTGCTGCACCGGCTCCACGCCACCGTGCCCGGCGGCGGGCGGCGCGCCGTGCGCGCCCTGATCCTCACCCCCACCCGCGAGCTGGCCGCCCAGGTGGCCGAGAGCGTGCAGACCTACGGCCGGCACGTGCCGCTCAAGTCGGCGGTGATTTTCGGCGGGGTGAGCATCAACCCCCAGATCGCGGCCCTGCGCCGCGGCGTCGACATCCTGGTGGCCACGCCCGGCCGGCTGCTGGACCACGTGAGCCAGCGCACCCTGGACCTCTCCCAGGTGGAGATCCTGGTGCTGGACGAGGCGGACCGCATGCTCGACATGGGCTTCATCCGCGACATCCGCAAGATTCTCGCCCTGCTGCCGAAGAAGCGGCAGAACCTGCTTTTCTCGGCCACCTACTCCGAGGAGATCCGCACCCTCGCCGACGATCTGCTGGACAATCCGGCGCTCATCGAGGTGGCCCGGCGCAACACCACCGCCGAGCGGGTCTCGCAGCGGGTGCACCCGGTGGACGCCAAGCGCAAGCGCGAGCTGCTCTCCTTCCTCATCGGCTCCAACAACTGGCGCCAGGTGCTGGTGTTCACCCGCACCAAGCACGGCGCCAACCGCCTGGCCGAGCAGCTGGGGCGCGACGGCATGACCGCCGCGGCCATCCACGGCAACAAGAGCCAGGGGGCGCGCACCAAGGCGCTGGCGGACTTCAAGCGCAACGCGGTGCGGGTGCTGGTGGCCACCGACATCGCCGCCCGCGGCCTGGATATCGACCAGCTGCCCCACGTGGTGAACTTCGAGCTGCCCAACGTGCCCGAGGACTACGTGCACCGCATCGGCCGCACCGGTCGCGCCGGCAACGAGGGCGAGGCGATTTCCCTGGTGTGCGTGGACGAGCACGCCTACCTGCGCGACATCGAGCGGCTGCTGAAGCGCGAGCTTCCGAAGGAGATCATCGAGGGCTTCAAGCCCGATCCCAGCATCAAGGCGGAGCCCATCGTGCAGGGCCGGAACGGGCGCGGCGGCCGGCCGGCCGGCGGCGGACGCAATGGCGGCGGCAACGGCAACGGCCGTGGTCGCGCGCCGCGCCAGGAGGCGGGCGCGGGTCGTGGCCGGCGCGGCGAGGGCCGCTCCCAGGAGGGCGCGCGGCCGGCCCGTACCGGCGCCGGCGGCCAGCGCCAGGACGGCAACCGCGACGGCGGCGGCAACGGCGCGGGCAAGTCCCGCGGCGGCCGCCCGGCGGCCGAGCGCTTCAATGCCCGCCCGCGGCGCGAGGTGCCGGCCCTGCTGGGCGGTGGCCGCGACTGAGGCCGCCGGCCTTGCGCGCATGAGAGGCCGGGGGGCGACCCCCGGCCTTTTTTTCGACCCTACTGCCGGATCCGCAGCGTGCCGTCGCGCTGGATCAGCTCCAGCCCGCGCAGGAAGCTCATGCCCAGCAGCGCCTCCTCGCCGGACATGCCCGGGCTGATGTTGGCGCGCACGTCATGGAGCACGATGCCGCCCAGGGCGACGCTGTCCAGGGTGGTGGCGTAGACGGTGGCGGCGCCGTTGGCGGTCCGGGCCCGCAACGGCGCGCCGCGCGCCAGGCCCAGGCGCGCCGCCAGCGCGCCGGGGACGGTCACGGTGGTGGCGCCGGTGTCCACCAGCAGCGTCACCGTATGCCCGTTGATGGCGCCATCGGCCACGTAATGGCCGTCGCGGTTGCGCTCCAGCACCACCTCCTTCACGCCGCCGTCGGTGCGGGTGGCCAGCGCGCGGTTGGGATTGCGCTGGTAGTCCAGGAGCGCGGAGAAGCCCCAGGTGAGCAGGCCGAGAATCAGTATCCAGGCCAGGATCACGTTGCCGGTGCCGATGCGGTTCATGCCGGCCAGTGTAGCGCGCCCGGGGCGCGCGTGCGCCGGGGCGTGACGCATGCCATCCTCGCCGGGAGCCGGGTGGTGGGCTAATCTCCCGGTGGGGCTGTGCGTGAGTTCGGGGAGGCGCGGGATGGGCGGCAGAGTGGCAGTGTGGATCCTAACGGCCGTGGCCGGGGTGTCGTTCCTGGCGATGGTCGGGATCATGGCGGACATGAGCAACCACATGGAGCGCATGACCGGGCAGGTGGCCGAGCTGGGCGCCGACGTGAAGGGCATGCGGGCGAGCGTGGAGCATATGGCGGAGGCGCTCCTGCAGGGCAGCCGGCAGATGCAGCAGGTCAACCCGATGCAGATGCTGCCGGGCATGGCGCCCGGCCAGCCGCAGCGCTGAGGGACAAATGAAAAAGCCGCCGGACCCGGCCGGGTCCGGCGGCTTTCACGGGCGTTGCCGGGCTGGAATCAGGCCGCCTTCTTGGCCTTGGGGGCCACCACCGACTGCAGGCTCTCCTGGGTCAGCTTCTGGACCTCGGCGCCGACTTCGGCGTTCAGGTCGGCCACGGCCTTGGCGTCGGCCATCACCTTCTCGCCGACATTCTTGGCGACCTCGGCCTGCAGGCTGACGAAGGATTTCAGGCTCTCGGCGTCCTTCACTTCCAGCATGGACTTCAGCTGCTTCATGCCCAGCTCGAAGTAGCCCTGGGTCAGGGCCATCTGCAGGGCGAACAGCTTCTCGGTGCTGGCGATGGTCAGGTCGGCCAGCTTGCGGGAAGGCGCGAACATCTTCTCGGTGTTGACGGTCCAGTTGTTGAACAGGTCCTGGTACATGGGGGCAATCCTCTGGCAGTTGGGGGGAGAGCAAATCAGCTCAACTGGAAATCAGCTTAGCAGAGACTTTGTTGCGCTGCAACAAGTCTATTGTTTCCGGTATGTTAAAAAATCGCCCTCCCCGCTCCGCGAGCGTGTCGCCGGGGCGGTGGCGGCGGACCCTGGCATGTCGGGCGGCAGGTGGTTATCCTTGCCCGGCGCCCCGCCTCCCGGGGGCGGGAGTCGGCCGGAAAAAAATATTATTTTCTTTAATTACAATGAGCTACGTCATTGTAATGGTTTATCGATATTCCGTAATCTACCCCCTCGCGACTCAATGACGGGGGTAATCGATGAGAAAGCCTTTCCACCGCCGTGCCGCCCGGGCCGGCCTCATGCTGGGTTCGCTGATCGCCGCCCATGCCGTCGTGGCCGGGGAGCCGGCCGTGCCCGTCACGGCACCGTTTCCCGTCGTCGAAAGCGGTCTGGCGTGGCAGATGCCGGCTCCGCTGCCGGTCGCCGAGCTGCTCGCCCAGGTCAGGTCGTTGCGCAGTGGCCTGCGCGAAGAGAGTGACGCGCTGGCCACCCGGATCGAGGCGCGCCGGTTCGGGGCGAAGGATGCGCTGATAGCGGCCATCATGCCCGGCGGCCTGCTCTACGCCGCCTTCCGCAAGCACAGCGCCGATCAGGCGCGGAAAGAACTCGACTCGGTGAGCGCCGAGCTCGAGGAGCTGAATCACGACCTGCTGGCGCTGCGGGTCGCCACCGGCGAGGTGCTGGTGGCCGGTCTGCGCTGATCCCCCATCGGCCTTCGCGCCGGTTCCCCGCTTTTCCCCCGCGTTGCAAACCTGTTCCCGGCACAGTGGATGTGCCGGGTCCGCCGGCGTTGCCAGGCGAGGCGCAGGGCCGCCTGTCGGGCCGGGGGCGGCGGGCCGGAGAGCTTTGATGCCGAGGGGGGGGATGGCGCGCCCGAGAGGATTCGAACCTCTGACCTCTGCCTCCGGAGGGCAGCGCTCTATCCAGCTGAGCTACGGGCGCAAGCGTAAAGGTGGCATAGGATACCCTGTCGCGGCGACGGCGTCCACGGGTGGCGGCAGGGTCCGGGAAGGCCTTTGAAAAGCTGTGTCTATTTAGGCATTTGCAGGCCTTTGGGTTTCTCCATTGATAATTATCAGTATAATCTGATGTTCCCATGACCCTGGCGGAGGGGCCCGGTTGCAGCGCCAGGTGGCATCTACAGGACAGCTGACTGGACAATAAAGAGGATTCGATTGTGAGCAAGTCGAACAGTACGTATTTCGGGACTTCCGTGGCGGTTCTGGTGGCCGTCGTAGTGCTGGTGGGGGTGGTCTACAAGGTTTTCGTCGGCGCGCCGCCCCAGGCGCCCATGGACGATCAGTCCGTGGCCGAGCGGCTGAAGGCCATGGGCGAAGTGACGGTGGCCACCGCCCCCGCGCCGGCCGCCGAGGCGCCGGCGGGCGCGCCCGCCGCTCCGGCCGAGGCCGCGCCCGCCGCCACCGGGACCGCGGCCGCCGCGCCCGCCGGTGCCGCGGCCGGCGAGGCCATCTACAACAAGGCCTGCATCGCCTGCCACGCCGCCGGCGTGGCCGGGGCGCCCAAGCTGGGCGACGCCGCGGCCTGGGAGCCGCGTATCGCCAAGGGCATCGACGCCCTGATGCAGTCGGCCCTCAACGGCCTGAGATCGGA
>JAQVKR010000467.1 GCA_028694565.1 Gammaproteobacteria bacterium
AACGGCGCCGAAGGCGACAGCGAAGGTAACGGCGACGGCGCGGGCGGCGCCGGTGGCCCCTTGTTCGAGGAAGGCGACCTCACCGATGCGGGCGGCCTTGGCGGCCTCGGTGGCTCGGGCGATGAAACCGGCGAAGGCGACGACGGCAGCGGCGAACAGCAGGACACCGTGGCCGCCATGCCGAGCGGCAGCTCGGGCCTGCCCGGCCGCGGCAAGGGGGACGGCACCGTGCCCCCCGACCTGGTGGACGGCAGCGACGACGACATCGTCGCCCGCCAGATCCGCGAGGCCGCCATGGCCGAGAAGGACCCCGCCCTCAGGGAAAAACTCTGGGACGAATACCGCAAATACAAGAAAGGCAGCTGACCTCCATGGCCAATGCAGTGCTCGCCAGACTCCCCCCGCTCCTGATCCTGCTCATGCTCGCCGCCCTCGCCGGCTGCGGCACCACCGAGGTCAAATCCACCACCTTCACGCCCCTGGCGCAGGAAACGGCGGCGATCCCCGAGAGCCAGCTCCTCGACGTCGGGGTCATCCCCTTCGACCCGGGTATCGACGAGGCCGGCGACGACGAGATGGTGCGCCCCGAGGTGCGCAACGCCGAATCCCGCTACCTCGCCAGCCAGCTGGTGGCGACCCTCGCCAACAGCGGCGCCTGGGGCCCGGTGCGGGTCATCCCCGAGGCGGCCACGGTGGTGGACCTCTACGTGGAGGGCACCATCCTCCACTCCGACGGGGAGCGCCTTGAGCTGGCGATCCGCGCCCGGGACAGCAGCGGCCGGCAATGGCTCGACAAGACCTACGAGGAAGTGGCCAGCGTCTACGCCTACGACCCGCGCCGCAGTCAGGCCCGGGACCCGTTCCAGGGCCTCTTCAACCGCATTGCGAACGACCTCCTCCAGGCCCGCAACGGCCTGCCGGCGGGCCGCGCCGAGGAACTTCGCACCCTCTCCGAACTGCGCTTTGCCCGGGATTTTGCCCCCGACGCCTACGCCGAGCACATCCGCGAGAACCGCAAGGGGGAGCTGGAGATCATCCGCCTGCCCGCCGAAAACGACCCCATCATGGCCCGCGTCCAGCGCATCCGCGAGCGGGACTACCTGTTCGTCGACACCCTCCAGGAGCACTACGACAGCTTCCAGCGGCGCATGGACGAGCCCTACCAGAACTGGCGCTCGGAGAGCTACCAGGAGGTGATCGCCGCCCGCAAGCTCAAGCGCCAGTCCACCGCCCGCATGGTGGGGGGCATCGCCGCCGTGGCCGGGGGCATCCTTGCCGCCGGGTCCGGGGACGGCTCCGCCCAGGTGGGAGGCCTGATGGCGGCGGGGGCCGGGGGCATGCTGATCAAGAGCGCCCTGGAGAAGCGCCAGGAAGCCCAGATGCACGTCGAGGCCCTGGCGGAGCTGGGGGAATCCCTGGAAGTGGCCATCGAGCCCCAGGTGATCGAACTGGAGGACCGCACCATCACCCTCACCGGCAACGCCCAGGCCCAGTACGCCCAGTGGCGGGAAATTCTCAAGCAGATCTACGCCGCCGAGCGCGGAATCCAGTAGCCTATGGAGCGCCCAGCGCCGGCGACAACGACGGCGCGGGCCGAGCATTGCAGCGACGTACCGAGCCGAGTCCATGGTTGAACCCCGCGACAAGATCCAGCCCGCCACCATCGACCTCACCCGACCCCCGGGAATCGAGCCCCGCCCCGCCGCGCCCGTCGCCAGAGCCCCGGGGCGATGGTGGCTGCCGGTGGCGGGCCTCGCCGTGGCCCTGGCCCTCGGCGTGCTGTTCCTCGCCCCGGAGCTGATCGTGCCGGAGCGGCCGG
Organism: Gammaproteobacteria bacterium; assembly: GCA_028694565.1. GTDB lineage: Bacteria > Pseudomonadota > Gammaproteobacteria > DSM-26407 > DSM-26407 > Thioalbus. The sequence goes on from JAQVKR010000467.1 coordinate 1,820, forward strand.
CAACAGCCGCCGCCCCACCACCGCCCGCCGCCGGCCAGCCCGCCCCGGCGCCCTACAGCGAGGCGGAGCTGGCAGAGGCCCGCCGGGCGGCCCAGGACATCCTCGCCAGGCTCCTCCCCGCCCGCAAGGCCCTGGAGGATCGCCAGGTATCCCTGTGGGGGGCCGAGGCCTTCGCCGCCGCCCTCGCCCTCGCCGAGGAGGGGGATCAGCTCTACCGCCAGCGGGAGTTCCCTCCCGCCCTCGCCCGCTACCAACAGGCCCTCGATGCCCTTGAGGCCCTCGACGCCGAGCTGCCGGCGGTGATCGCCACCCTCATCGCCGAGGGCACCCAGGCCCTCGGCGACGGGGATGAGCAGCGGGCGCTGGCGGCCTTCGAGCGGGTCAAGGCCATCGACCCCGGCAATGGCGAGGCGGACAGCGGCATCGCCCGGGCACGCCTGCTGCCAAAGACCCGCCCCCTGATGGCAAAGGCCCTGGACGCCCTGGCGGCGGAGGACCTGGCCGGCGCCGCCGCCCTCCTCGACCAGATCATCGCCCTCGACCCGGGCCACCGGGAAGCCCGGGACGCCCTCGCCACCGTCCGCGCCCGCCAGGCCGACCGGCGCTTTACCGCCGCCATGAGCGACGGCCTCGCCGCCTTCCAGGCCGGTGACCTCGACGGCGCCGCCAGGGCCTTCGAGGGCGCCCTCGCCGCCAAACCCGGCCACCCGGATGCCCTCGCCGGCCGCGACCGGGCCCGCCGCCAGGGCGAGGCCAACCGCCTCGCCGCCCAGCTGGCGGACGCCGCCCGCCTGGAGGCAGAGGAGTCCTGGCAGGGGGCGGCGGAGCTCTACGGCGCGGTGCGGGCCAGGGACGACAGCCTGGTGGCCGCCCGGGTGGGGGAACTGCGCAGCCGTGCCCGGGCCGAGCTGGACAGGGGCATCGCCGCCATCCTCGCCG
>JAQVKR010000468.1 GCA_028694565.1 Gammaproteobacteria bacterium
CGCCGGCGCCCTGGTGGCCGGGCTGGTGGCGAAGGATATCCCGAACCGCAGGCTCGCGGAGTACGAGGAGGCCATTGCCGCGGGCCGGCTGCTGCTGCTGGTGGAGGTGCCGCGCGCCCGCCTCGATGAGATTACCGCCCTGATCCGGACCCTGGAGCCCGATGCCGACATCGGCGTCAGCCACCCGGCGGCGGCGGGGAACCCGGCCGCGGACATGGAATCGAATCAGGAAACACCCTGACGGCAACCTGCATGGAGGGACCATGACGACAATCAAGCGACTGCTGAAGGAGCTGGAGGAGCATTCCGCCGGGGACATGGCCGCGCGGGAGTTCGCCGTGCGACTGCCGGTGAAGGACGCCGCCCGCCTGGCGGCGCTGGCGGAGATGTATCCGCGCAAATCCGAGGCCCAGCTCGTCACCGAACTGCTGTCGGCCGCCCTGGACGAGCTGGAGGCGAGCTTCCCCTATCTCGAGGGGCCGCGGGTGGTTGCCGAGGACGAATTCGGCGATCCCATCTACGAGGACCTGGGTCCCAGCCGCCGCTTCGCGGATCTGACCCGCAGGCACTCCGCCCTGCTGAGCGGCGGCGCGGCGGAGGAAAAGACGCCCCACGAGTCCACCGGCTGAGAAGCCGGGGCCGTTCCGCCACCGCACCAGCCCGTCCGGTCCGCGCCGCGGACCGCGCGAATCCACCACCCACCCGGCCCGAATCCCTGCCGGCGGCGGACGCTTCAGCTTCCGCCCGGCCCCATCTTGCGCACGATGCGCATGGCCATCTCCAGTGCCTGCTCGTAGTTCAGGCGCGGATCCACCTGGGTCCGGTAGGCACGCACCAGATCCGCCTCGCCCAGGCCCCGGGCTCCCCCCACGCACTCGGTGACATCGTCCCCGGTGAGCTCGAAGTGCACGCCACCCAGGTGGCTGCCGAGCCCCGCATGGATGTCGAAAGACTGCTCCAGCTCGGAGAGTATGTTCTCGAAGCGGCGGGTCTTGTAGCCGTTGGAGGTGGTCTCGGTATTGCCGTGCATGGGATCGCACATCCACAGCACGCGCCTGCCCGTGGCCCGGACCGCCTCGATCAGGCCGGGCAGCCCGTCGGCGATCTTGCCCGCGCCGTAGCGGTGAATCAGGATCAGGCGCCCCGGCTCATCGTCCGGATTGAGGATCTCCACCAGCGCCTGGACCCACTCGGTGGACATGCCCGCCCCCACCTTCACGCCGATGGGGTTGCTGATGCCGCGGAAGTACTCGACGTGGGCGCCATCCACGTCCGCGGTGCGCAGGCCGATCCAGGGCAGATGGGTGGAGAGGTTGTACCAGCCGTGGCGGTGGGGCACCTGCCGGGTCTGGGCCTGCTCGTAGTGCAGGTGCAGCCCCTCGTGGCTGGTGAAGAACTGCACCCGTCCCAGGGCGTCGACGCGGGAGCCCGCCAGGGTCTCCATGAAGCGCAGGGACCCGCCCAGGGAGTCCACCACCCGCTGGTAGTCGTCGGCCAGCGGGGAGTGCTTCACGAACTCCAGGTTCCAGTTCTCTGGGTGATGCAGGTCGGCGAAGCCGCAGTCCACCAGGGCGCGGATGAAGTTCAGCGTCATGGCCGCCCGCCCGTAGCCGCGCATCAGGCGGACGGGATCGGGCGTGCGGTCGGCCTCGGTGAAGTCGGGGCCGTTGACCAGATCGCCCCGGTAGCTCGGCAGGGTGACTCCGTCGCGGGTCTCCAGATCGGCCGAGCGCGGCTTGGCGAACTGGCCGGCGATGCGGCCCACCCGGGTCACCGGCTTGCGCAGCCCGTGCACCAGCAACAGGCTCATCTGCAGCAGGATCTTGAGCTTGTTGGTGATGATGGGCGAGGAGCAGTCGTCGAAATTCTCCGCGCAGTCCCCCCCCTGGAGCACGAAACGCCGCCCCTCGGCCGCCTCCGCCAGCTGCGACTTCAGCGCCTCCACCTCCCAGGAAGTGACCAGCGGCGGCAGATTGGAGAGTTGCGCCACCATGCGGTTGAGGGCCTCTTCCGAGGGATAGGTGGCCTGCTGGGCGGCCGGCTTGGCCTGCCAGGAAGTGGGTGTCCAGTCGTTCATCGCGTCGCGGTTTCCAGAGAGGCCGGCCCACCGGCCGATCCTGAAAAATTGTCAATTATGCGGCGGGTTACGCTTCATGACCAGCGCTGACCGCCTCCCCGGCAACCGTGGGCCGGGACCGGCGAGCGGCGCGGGTCAGGGCGCAGACCGCCTTGCCGCGCCGCCATGAAGGGGCGGGAGGCCTCGCCGCCTCCCGCCGCGGGCGGGCGTCAAGAGGCGGTCACATTCTCGGCCAGGTAGATCCAGGTCTCCAGCACCGAGTCCGGGTTGAGGGACACGCTGTCGATGCCCTGCTCCATGAGCCACTTGGCCAGATCCGGGTGGTCGGAGGGCCCCTGGCCGCAGATGCCCACGTACTTGTTCTGGGCGCGGCAGGCCTCGATGGCCCGCCCCAGCAGCGCCTTCACCGCCGGGTTGCGCTCATCGAACAGGTGGGCGATGAGACCCGAATCGCGGTCCAGCCCGAGGGTCAGCTGGGTCAGATCGTTGGAGCCGATGGAGAAGCCGTCGAAGTGCTTCAGGAACTCGTCGGGAATGAGCGCGTTGGCCGGGATCTCGCACATCATGATGAGGCGCAGGCCATTCTCGCCGCGCCGCAGCCCGTTGGCGGCCAGCAGCTCGACCACCTGGGCGGCCTCGTCGGGGGTGCGCACGAACGGGATCATGATCTCCACGTTGG
>JAQVKR010000037.1 GCA_028694565.1 Gammaproteobacteria bacterium
GGGGGATCAGTCCGGGCAGGCTGGTCATGGCTCAGACCTTGAAGCCCCGGTGCAGGGCGACGATGCCGCCGGTGAGGTTGAAATACTCGCAGCGGCCGAACCCGGCCTCCTCCATCATCCCCTTCAGGGTCTTCTGGTCCGGGTGCATGCGGATGGACTCGGCCAGGTAGCGGTAGCTGCCGCTGTCGCCGGTCACCAGCCGGCCCAGGACGGGCAGGACGCTGAAGGAGTAGAGGTCATAGACCGGCTTCAGCCCCGGCACCACCGGCTGGGAGAATTCCAGCACCAGCAGCCGGCCGCCGGGCTTCAGCACCCGGTTCATGGAGGCCAGCGCCGCCTCCTTGTGGGTGACGTTGCGCAGGCCGAAGGCGATGGTGATGCAGTCGAAATGGTTGTCCGGGTAGGGCAGCGCCTCGGCGTCGGCCTGGACGTAGTGGATATTGCCCACCGCCCCCCGGTCGGCCAGCCGCTCGCGCCCGACCCGCAGCATGGAGTCGTTGATGTCGCACAGCACCACCCCGCCCCCCGGCCCCACCATGCGCGAGAAGCGCGCGGCCAGGTCGCCGGTGCCGCCGGCGAGATCCAGGACCCGCTGCCCGCCGCGCACGCCCGAGAGCTCGATGGTGAAGCGCTTCCACAGGCGGTGGATGCCGAGCGACATGAGGTCGTTCATGAGATCGTACTTGTCCGCCACCGAGTGGAAGACCTGGGCCACGCGGCCGGCTTTCTCCTCCTCCGGCACCTGCTGGTAGCCGAAATGGGTGGTTTTGTTCTCGCTCATGATTCCCTCGGTCAGCGGCGGAACGGGGCCGTGGCCCGCGCCCGCGGTGCGTTTCAGTGGGCCTGGCGCTCGTAGCCGGCGGCCTTCAGGCGGTCCAGGTACTCCTGCCAGTAGCGCTCCTGGTTGAGCCCCAGATCGTAGAGGGTGTCCCAGGCGTAGATACCGGTGTCATGGCCGTCGTCGAAGAAGATGGAGACGGCGTACTGGCCCACCGGCTCGATGGCGGTGATGTTCACCGTTTCCTTGCCGGTCTCGAGCTTCTCCTGCCCGGGGGCGTGGCCACGCACCTCGGCCGAGGGCGAGTAGACCCGCAGGTACTCGCAGGGCAGCTGGAAGCGGGCGCCGTCGTCGAAGGCGACCTCGAGGACGCGGGACTTCTGGTGCAGATTGATCTCGGTCGGCGTGTGCTTCTTCTCGCTCATGGTCTGTCTTTCTCCGCGGTTGCAGGGTCGTTTCACGGACGGCCGTCGGTCGCGGCCGCCATCGTTATGGTCCTATTCTGTGTGCTTCCGCCGTGCCGGGCAATGACAGTGCGCATTCCCCGGGGCGCGGGGACCGCGCTCAGAGGATATAGCGGCTGAGATCCTCGTCCTCCGCCAGTTCGCCGAGCTGGCGGTCCACGTAGGCGGCATCCACCACCACCTCGCCGCCGGCGTGATCCGGCGCCTCGTAGGAGCTCTCCTCCAGCAGCCGCTCCATCACCGTGTGCAGGCGCCGGGCGCCGATGTTCTCGGTCCGCTCGTTCACCTGCCAGGCCACCTCGGCGATGCGCCGCAGGCCATCGTCGGTGAAGCGCAGGGCGACGCCCTCGGTCGCGTGCAGGGCGGCGTACTGCTGCACCAGCGAATAGTCCGGCTCGGTGAGGATGCGCACGAACTCCTCCACTCCGAGGGCGTCGAGCTCCACCCGGATGGGCAGCCGCCCCTGCAGCTCCGGCACCAGGTCCGAGGGGCGCGCCAGGTGAAAGGCGCCGGAGGCGATGAAGAGAATGTGGTCGGTGCGGACCATGCCGTGCTTGGTGGAAACGGTGCAGCCCTCCACCAGGGGCAGCAGATCGCGCTGCACCCCTTCGCGGGAGACGTCCGGGCCGCCCCGTTCGCCGCGGCCGGTCACCTTGTCGATCTCGTCGAGGAAGACGATGCCGTTCTGCTCCACCACCCGCACCGCCCGGGCCTTGATCTCCTCCTCGTTGACCAGCCGCGCGGCCTCCTCGTCGCAGACCAGCCGGTAGGCCGCGTCCACCCGCATGCGCTGGGTCCGCCGGCGGTTGCCGCCCAGGTTCTGGAACAGCCCCTGCAGCTGGCTGGTCATCTCCTCCATGCCGGGCGGGGCCATGATATCCACCCCGAGGGGGGCGGCGGAGACCTCGATGTCGATCTCGCGCTCGTCCAGCTCGCCCTGGCGCAGCTTCTTGCGGAACGTCTGGCGGGTGGCGGAATCCCGCGCCTCGGGTTCGCCGCGGGCGCCGCGGGCCGGGGGCAGGAGGGCGTCCAGGATGCGCTCCTCGGCGGCATCCTCGGCCCGGTGGCGCACTTTCGCCATCTCCGTCTCGCGCGTCATCTTGATGGAGACATCCACGAGATCGCGGATGATCGATTCAACATCGCGGCCGACATAGCCCACTTCGGTGAATTTGGTCGCCTCAATCTTGATGAAGGGCGCATTCGCCAGGCGCGCCAGGCGGCGGGCGATCTCGGTCTTGCCCACCCCGGTGGGCCCGATCATGAGGATGTTCTTGGGGGTGATCTCGTTGCGCAGATCCGCCTCCACCTGCTGCCGGCGCCAGCGGTTGCGCAGGGCGATGGCGACCGCGCGCTTGGCGGCGGCCTGGCCGATGATGTGCTTGTCCAGCTCGTGGACGATCTCGCGGGGGGTCATATCGGACATAACGGCGTGGGTGCGTGGATGCGTGGGTGCCTGAACAGATGGGGGCGCGGCGCCCGGAATCAAGCCCGGGGCGGCGCGCGGTCAGCCATCAACGGCCAGCTCCTCGATGGTGAGGTGATGGTTGGTGTAGACACAGATGTCCCCGGCGATGCCGAGCGCCCGCTCGACGATGGCGCGGGCATCCAGGTCGGTGTTCTCCAGCAGCGCCCGGGCGGCCGCCTGGGCGAAGGGACCGCCGGAGCCGATGGCCATCAGATCGTGCTCCTGCTCGATGACGTCCCCGTTGCCGGAGATGATGAGAGAGCTGTGGGCGTCGGCCACGCACAACAGGGCCTCGAGGCGCCGGAGCATGCGATCGGTGCGCCAGTCCTTGGCCAGCTCCACCGCGGACTTGGTCAGGTTCCCCTGGTGCTTCTCCAGCTTGCCCTCGAAGCGCTCGAACAGGGTGAAGGCGTCGGCCGTGCCGCCGGCGAACCCGGCGATCACCTGGTCGCGATAGAGCCGCCGCACCTTGCGGGCATTGCCCTTCATGATGGTATTGCCCAGAGAGACCTGGCCATCGCCGCCGATGACCACCCGGCCATGGCGGCGCACGGAGAGAATGGTGGTACCCCGGTACTGCTCCACGGTTCAATCCTCCTTCCTCGAGAGCCCGGATTGTACACCATGTGCCCTTTCCCGGCCTGAAAACGCCAGGGGCGGCCGAAGCCGCCCCCGTTGAGGTCCTGGAAACGCGGTGTCAGCGCGACGCGCCGCCGCCCCAGTTGCCGACCAGGCCGGCCTCGGCGGCGGGATCGACCGCCGTCATGCCGCTCAGCTCGCCCAGCCCCGGGCCGTCGTCGTCGTCGTCGTCATCGTCGTCGTCATCGTCGTCGTCGTCGTCGTCGTCATCGTCGTCGTCGTCGTCGTCATCGTCGTCATCGTCGTCATCGTCATCGTCGTCGTCGTCGTCGTCGTCGTCGTCGTCATCATCATCGTCGTCGTCGTCGTCGTCGGAATCCGACGCATGGACATTGGCGAAGCTGACGTGGTGCGTGACGGGGTCGATGTGGATTGGCGCCAGCACGCCCATGGCAACGACGCTGACCAGCGTGGCGATACTGAGCAGGCGGGAAACGGCGCTGGCGGCGCGGACAACCCTCGGGCCCTGTGCCGCCAGCGCCCCGGACCCGGGATGGCGGAACAGCTCCAGGGCGGAGCGGGGCGAGTCAAAATCATGTCGTGGCGTCATGGCTACCAGCCTCCTCCCCTCCCCTTAAGGTTGCCTTAATTGGGGCAGGGTATCGTGAATACCCTCTGATCGGCCATGCCGCGGCCGGCAAGGCAGCAACCGCCCCGCCAGGGAGGCGCGCCGGGGCGGGCCCCGGCGGGTCCGGCAAACCGCCCCTCCCTTCCCACACGGTCCGGGACGCGGACGATCGGAACGCCGAAAAACCGTCATGGAACACAAGGATAACGCGCCAGCATCCAATTTTAGTCCATTGCGACCCCTTGCCAGCGCCCGGGCACCGATACGACGATGGACCGCCGGCCCCGGGAATAAATCGCGCCTCCGGAGCGTTGTAGCACATGGGTAGGCGTGATTCGGCGACAGGGGCTCCCCGGCCCACTCTGATACCAGGGTAACCGTTTCAGCACCGGGACAGGAACTTGGACCAGAACGTACGCGAAGAACTCGTCAACCTGATGCCGCGGCTGCGCCGGTTCGCCCGCGGCCTGACCGGTTGCGCCGAGGAGGCCGACGATCTGGTCCAGGCGGCCTGCGAGCGGGCCCTGACCCGTCATCACCAGTGGCAGCCGGGCACCCGCCTGGACAGCTGGCTGTACCGGATCATCCAGACCATCCGCCTGGACCAGCTGCGCGCCGCCGCCACCCGCAGCCGGCACCTGGACTCGATCCAGGCCGAGCACGAGAACCGGCCACCGACGGATACGCACATGGAAACGAACCTGAGCCTGGAGAGGGTACGCAACGCCCTGCAGCTGCTCCCCGAGGATCAGCGCAGCGTGATCATGCTCGTCAGCGTGGAGGGCTACTCCTACCGCGAGGCGGCGGAGCTGCTGGAGATTCCCATCGGCACTGTCACCAGCCGCCTGACCCGCGGACGCCTGGCCCTGGACCGCCTGTTGCACAGCAGCGCGCCCGAACCCGCCCGCGCGCAGGGAGGTGGAGCATGACCCGCTTCGACGACGGCATCCTGGTGGCCTATGTGGATGGCGAGCTGGACAACGACACGGCCGCCGCCGTGGAGGGGTGGCTGGCCCGCGACGCCGCGGCCGCCGCGCGCGCCCGGCGCCTGCGGGAGCAGGCGGGCCTGTTGCGCGCCGCCTTCAACGGCGTGCTCAATGAGCCAGTCCCGCAACGCCTGCGCCATTGCGTCGGGGCGGCGCCGGACAATATCACCCCCCTCCCCCGCCGCGCCGGGCCGGCGCCGGCCTGGAACATCGCCCTGCCGGTGGCCGCCACCCTCGCCGCGTTGACCGTCGGGCTGGGCAGCGGCGCCTTCCTCTACGACTGGCGCAGCCAGTCGCTGGAGCAGCAGGCCGCGAGCGACCGGGTGGCGATGCTCGAGCAGATCGAACGCACCGTGAACGACGCCCTGGAAAACCAGCTCAGCGGAACCCCGGTGAGCTGGAGCGCCCGCACGCCCGGCGCCACCTTCACCGTGACGCCGCTGCGGACCTACCGGGACGACGCCGGACGCTACTGCCGGGAATATCGCCAGGAACTGGTCGACGGCGACGCCCGCGAGGTGAGCTACGGGCTCTCCTGCCGCACCGGCGAGGCCCGCTGGGAGAACCAGATGCTGCTCCTCAACGGCGGCCGGAAACACCGGATGTAACCCGCCCGGGAACGGCGACGCAGCGCGATGCGGGCCCGTGGGCGGCCCGCCTGCCGGGACGGCAGACGCACCCTCCGCGGGCGCGACAACGACAATACGGACCCCCCAGCGATCTCAGGAGACGATTCGATGCAGGACACCACGACGCCGGCCACGCCCCCGGGCCGTGGCCGCCGGGCCCTTGCCGCCCTCGCGGCCGCGGCCCTGCTCGGCGGCTGCGCCGGGCTCGATACCCGCGCCAACGTCGGCCCGGCCCTGGAGCGGGCCCACCTGCCCGGGTACGTGAGCGGCGAGCGCTACTACTACAGCAACGGCCGCACGGAGCGGGTCGGCAGCACCAGCGGAGACCGGGTGGCCTGGAAGGACGACCGCGGAATCCGCCTGACGCGCAGCCGGAGCCCGGTTTACCCCGAGCTGGAACGCAAGGCGAACTCGAGCGACACCGAGCACCGCATCGACGGCATCGACAACGGCGAGCTCTGGCCCCTGGCCGACGGCCGCAGAACGGATTTCGTCAGCGACCAGACGCGGACCGACAAGCGCACCGGCCGGGTCGACACCAAGCGCCGCTACTGGATCTGCCGCGTGGACGGCACCGAGACGGTCCAGGTGCGCATGGGCACCTTCGATACCTGGCGCATCGCCTGCGAGCGCGTCCACCGCAAGAAGGCCCAGAAGAACAAGCTGCGGACCTGGTACTACGCCCCGGAAGTGGGGCACTACGTACTCAAGACCTACGGCCGGAAGTACGACCCCAAGCCCTATCGCCGCATCGAGCTGACCGGGATCCGCCCCCCCACCAAGACGCTCGGGGTGGACAGCAAGGCCCGCAAGCGCGAGTACGCGGGCTTCCAGAAAGCGCTGGAGGAGGCCGCCACCGGGGAGACCGTCAGCTGGGAGGACCGCGAGAGCGGCGTGGTGGTGCGGACCACCCCCACCGCCACCCTGCAGACCGGCGATGGCCGCTACTGCCGCACCTACCGCCAGGAGGTCAGCCCCAACCCCGGCAACCGCGTCTACCCCGGCATCGCCTGCCGCGGCGACGACGGCCGCTGGCGCATTCCGCGCGGCTGAGGATCCTCGAATACGGCAACAAAAAGGAGAATTGACCCCCGATTCGCGCCGCGGCTACCGGCGCCACCGGGGCGGTGGAAGCGGGTTCGGAACCCGGCAGCCCGGCAGCGCCGCGCGCGCCGGTCGGCCGCGGGAACCGGAGAAAATCCACGCCAATCCGCGGCCGCACGCCGTTCCGGCTTCGCTATCCCGAAGCGTCAGATGGGCAGGAACACGGCGGTGGCCATCTGATGGACAACGGTGCGGATGGTGCGGTTGGTCTTCTCGGCCACGATGCGGGCCATCATGTCCTGCAGGGAGACGAGCTGACCGAACAGGCGCTCGAAGCTGAGGTTGGGCGCCGCCGGATCGAGGGAGGTGCTGAGCAGCCAGGGCCGCCCTTCCCCGTCGACGGCGGTGCGCAGCTTCCAGGCGGCGATCTCGAGGTTGCGGGCCAGGTTGTAGAGCTTCTGGGGATCGAGCTCGTCGAACAGGAACGACTCGGTCCGGCTGCCGTAGGCCATGTAGGTCATGGCCGACAGGCCCGCCACCAAAGCCAGCACCCGATCGCCGCGATAGCCCGGCTCGAAGGCCAGCAGAACCGCCTCGCTGCCCCGGCGGCCGCCGAGCTCGGGGTGGTTCCAGTGCGGGGGATCGGGAAACAGGGCATCCACCCGCGCCCTCAGGCTTCCGGCGCCGCTGCGGCGCCACTCGGCCGGGTTGCGCCGGTAGAGCTTGATCGCCAGCTGGCGCAGCAGGTCGAAGCTGGCCCGCAGATGAAGATCGGAAACGATGTCCACGTCGCTCTTGGCGAGGTAGCCGAGGCTGAAGGGGCGGGAGCGCACCCCGGCATCGCCGGCGCAGCCCGCCGCCAGGAGGGCGGCCAGCAGCGCCGCGGCGATCCTCACACCCGCCACGGCCTGCCGCCATCCGGCGCGCGAACCCCGCCGGGGGCGCGCCGCCGGGCGCCGCAACCCCGTTTCCGCGGCGGGCTCAACCCTTCTCCTTGAGCAGCAGCGAACTGATGCCGTTGTCCTTCAGCAGCGCACGCACCCGCTCGAGCTCGGTGAGGCTGGTGTAGGGGCCGAGCCGCACCCGGTGCCAGGTCTCCCCGCCGTTGATGGTCACCCGCTGCACGCCGGCCACCAGGCCGAGCAGGGCCAGCTGCGCCTTGACCCGGTCGGCATCCTCGAAGCGGCGGAAGGAGCCCGCCTGCAGGAAGTAGCGCACCGGGGCGGCCGCGCTCGCCGGCGGCGTCGGCGTGGCCGGCGCCGCCTGGCCGGCGGCCGGCCTGGGCGGCGGCTCCACCTCCTTGTCCGGCACCACCACCTCCATCTCGGGCAGGATGGTGTAGAACTCGAAGCGCGGCGTTTCCGGCTCCGGTTTCTTCCCGGGGGCGGGCCGCTCGGGTTTCGGCGCCGGGCGGGCGGGCGCCTCCGGGGCGACGGGCCGCGCCGGCGCCTGGGCGGCGGGCCGCGGCTGGCGGGGGGCGTCCGGCGCCCGCACCTCCAGGTAGACCAGGAGCGCCACCAGCAGCCCCGGGATCAGGCCGGCGACGAACAGCTGCCAGCGGGGGCTCCCGCCCCGGCGGCGGCGGGAGCCCCCGCCCCGGCGCGAGGAGCTGCTGCGGTTGTAGTCCCTAGTACCGTGGCCCATGGATTTCGATGCATCCAGCGAATCGCTGACCGGTCAGATAAAAGGCGCGCCTGCGCAGGAAGGGCAAGCCCCCCCTCAAGCGGGCGCGACGCCGCGGATGGCCGGTCAGCGGCGCGCCCGAAGGGAGCCTCCCGGGTGCTCCGGCACGGCGTTGCGGCGCTTGACAGGGGCCAGGCCATTGCCCGCGCGCTGCGCCCCGTCCCGGCCCATCCGGGGGGCTCTGGATCTGCCGCGATCCAGGGGTCACGGTACCCGCCATCGCCTACATGGTCTCCGGCGCCGCGACGCCCAGCAGGCGCAGGCCGTTGCGCAGCACCTGGCGGGTGGCGAGACAGAGGTTCAGCCGCGCATCGCGCAGCCCCGCGTCCTCCACCAGGAACTGGTGGGCGTTGTAGTAGGTGTGAAAATCGTTGGCCAGCTCGCGCAGGTAGTGGGCGAGCTGGTGCGGCTCGTGGGACAGCGCCGCCGCCTCCAGCACCTCCGGGTACCGGGACAGGGTGTTGAGCAGCGCCTGCTCGTGCTCCTCCTCCAGCAGGCCAAGGCACCTGCCGCCGGCCTCCTCGTCCCGCGGCAGCCCCTTCTCCTCCCGCTGCCGCATCACGCTGCAGATGCGCGCGTGGGCGTACTGGATGTAGTAGACCGGGTTGTCGTTGGACTGGGACTTGGCCAGGTCCAGGTCGAAGTCCATGTGCTGCTCGCACTTGCGCAGCACGTAGAAGAAGCGCGCCGCGTCGTTGCCCACCTCCTCGCGCAGCTCGCGCAGGGTCACGAACTCGCCGGAGCGGGTGGACATCTGCACCTTCTCCCCGCCCCGGTAGAGGATGGCGAACTGCACCAGCAGCACGTCCAGCCTGGAGGGATCGTCGCCGATGGCCGCCAGCGCCGCCTTCACCCGCGGGACGTAGCCGTGGTGATCGGCGCCCCAGACGTCGATGACCTGCTCGAAGCCGCGCTCCAGCTTGTCCATGTGGTAGGCGATGTCGGAGGCGAAGTAGGTCTTCTGGCCGTTCTCGCGCACCACCACCCGGTCCTTCTCGTCGCCGTAGTCGGTGGAGCGGAACCACAGGGCCCCCTCCCGCTCGTAGACGTGGCCGGAGTCGCGCAGCCGCTCGATGGCCCGATCCACCGCGCCGCTCTCGGTGAGGGAGCGCTCGGAGAACCACTCCTCGTAGGTGACGCCGAAGGCGCCGAGGTCGTCGCGGATGTCCGCCAGGATGGTCTCCAGCCCCAGGTCGAACACCTCGCGGTAGCGGGCCGGACCCAGCAGCGCGCGGGCGCGCCCGATGAGGGCGTCGATGTGCGCCTCCTTGTCCCCCCCGGCGGGGGCGTCGGGCGGCACGCCCTCCATCACCGTGGCGATGGAGTGGTGCAGCTCGGTGCCGCGGCCGCGGTGCAGGGTGGCGGCGATGTCCCAGACGTAGTCGCCCTTGTAGCCGTTGCTGGGGAAGGTCACCGTCTCGCCGCAGAGATCCAGGTAGCGCAGCCAGACACTGGCGGCGAGGATGTCCATCTGCCGGCCGGCGTCGTTGACGTAGTACTCGCGGTGGACCTGGTAGCCCACCGCCTGCAGCAGGTCGGCCACGGTGGCGCCGTAGGCCGCGCCGCGCCCGTGCCCCACGTGCAGCGGCCCGGTGGGGTTGGCGGAAACGAACTCCACCTGCACCGCGCGGCCGTTGCCCACCGTGGAGCGGCCGTAGCTCTCACCCTGCCCGAGCACGGCGTTCACCACCTGGTGGTAGGCCTCCGGGCTCATGAAGAAGTTGATGAAGCCGGGCCCGGCCATCTCCACCCGCGACACCAGCGGGGAGGCCGGCAGGGCCTGGATGATCTGCCCGGCCAGGTCGCGGGGCTTCCTGCCGGCGGCCTTGGCCAGGGTGAGCGCCACGTTGGTGGCGAAATCGCCGTGGCGGCGATCGCGGGCCCGCTCCACGTGAACGCGCTCGGGGACATCGGCGCCCAGGGCGCCGCCCTCGTGCAGCCCGGCCAGGGTGGTGTGGAGGAGCTCTTCCAGATGCTGTTTCATGGATATCGTCACGATCCCTAGGGATGGGGTGGGCAGCCTTCGCCGGGCCGCGGCACAGCGGGGGGGCCACCGGTGACGGCCGGATGCGGACCGCGGGAATGTTCCGGGTCCCGGGTCCCCCGGGGTCCGGCCAAGGGGTGTCGCCCGCCTCGAAGGCGCCATTATAGCCGCCCCGTCCCGCCCCCCGTCACCCCCATGGCGGCATCGGTCCGAAAACCGCCAGGACCGGCCCCGTCGCCGGGAGACCCCCCGGCCTCAGAACGTTTCCAGCGGATCCACGTCCAGGGACCAGCGCACCGCCCGCCCCGACGGCATGCCCTCCAGCTCCAGGGCCAGCGGCCCGAGCAGGGCGTGCAGGTCGACCCGCCGCGGCGCGATCAGCAGCAGCTGGGCCCGGTAGCGGCCGGCGCGGCGCTCCATGGGGGCGCCCACCGGCCCCAGGATCTGCACCCCGGCCACCGCCAGCGCCCGCGCCCGCTCCGCCACCGACTCGAGGAAGGCGAGCGGCCGGGCCATGCCGCCGGGCGCCTCGGCCCGGACCAGCGCCAGGCTGGCGTAGGGAGGCAGCCCGGCGGCCGCGCGCTCGGCCAGCGCCGCGCGGGCGAAGCGGCCGTAGCCGCCCTCGATGAGGTCGATCAGCAGCGGATGATCCGGCTGCCGGGTCTGGATCACCACCTCGCCGGGCCGATCGGCGCGCCCGGCGCGGCCGGCCACCTGGATGATGAGCTGGGCCATGCGTTCCCCGGCGCGGAAGTCGGCGCTGAACAGCCCCCCGTCCACATCGAGGATCCCCACCAGCGTCACGCCCGGGAAGTGGTGCCCCTTGGCCAGCATCTGGGTGCCCACCAGGATGCGGCTGGCGCCCGCCCGCACGCCGTCGATGAGCCGCTCCATCGCCCCCTTGCGGCGGGTGCTGTCGCGGTCGATGCGCGCCACGCCCACCCCGGGGAAGTGGCGCGCCAGCCCCTCCTCCACCCGCTCGGTCCCCTGGCCCAGGGGACGCAGGTCGAGCCCGCCGCAGGCCGGGCACTGCCGCGGCACCGCCTGCTCGGCCCCGCAATGGTGGCAGCGCAGGCGCCCGGCGCGGGCGTGCAGGGTCAGCCGCGCGTCGCAGCGCCGGCACTCCGCCACCCAGCCGCAGCCGTGGCAGATCAGGGTGGGGGCGAAGCCGCGCCGGTTGAGGAACAGCAGCACCTGCCCGCCCGCCTCCAGGTGGCCGCCCATGATGGCCAGCAAGGGCTGCGAGAGCCCCTCGTCCAGCACCGCCGCGCGGATGTCCAGCAGGCGGAAGCGGGGATGCAGCGCCGCGCCGGCGCGCTCGGGCAAGGCCAGCCGCCGGTAGCGGCC
The DNA here is from genome assembly GCA_028694565.1 of Gammaproteobacteria bacterium. Classification (GTDB taxonomy): domain Bacteria; phylum Pseudomonadota; class Gammaproteobacteria; order DSM-26407; family DSM-26407; genus Thioalbus. The sequence continues at coordinate 11,591 of JAQVKR010000037.1, forward strand.
CTCCCCGGCGTTGCGCAGGCTCTCCAGCGACGGGGTCGCCGAGCCCAGCACCACCGGGACGCCCTCCAGCCGCCCCCGGACCAGGGCGAGATCCCGGGCCGAGTAGCGGAAGCCCTCCTGCTGCTTGAAGGAGGCGTCGTGCTCCTCGTCGACGATGATGAGCCCGGGACGCGCCAGGGGCGTG
>JAQVKR010000469.1 GCA_028694565.1 Gammaproteobacteria bacterium
CAGGTTGGTGGCCCGAACCACGTTGTCGAGGTTGAGCAGGGGTTCGCCCATGCCCATCAGCACCACGTTCGTGACCATCCGGTCGCGGCCCGTGCCGGGCTCGGGATCCAGCTCCCGCACCGCCAGCCAGACCTGGCCGATGATCTCGCCGCAGGTGAGATTGCGGTTGAACCCCTGCCGGGCCGTGGAGCAGAAGGTGCAGTCCAGGGCGCATCCCACCTGGGAGGAGACACACAGCGTTCCGCGCCCCTCTTCGGGAATGAACACGGCCTCGACGCAGTTGCCGTCGGCCAGGCGCAGCAGCCACTTGCAGGTGCCGTCGGTGGAGCGCTGCTCCAGGGCCACCTCCGGCAGACGCACTTCCGCGACCTCGGCGAGGCGGGCCCGGAGCGCCTTGCTCAGGTTGGTCATGGCCGCGAAGTCGACGACGCCATGCTGGTGAATCCACTGCATGACCTGGGTGGCACGGAACGGCTTCTCGCCCAGCTCCGTGAAAAAGGCCGCGAGGCCCTCACGGTCCAGGTCCAGAAGGTTGATCTTGGGCGTCGTCGTCGCGGCCATAGGCATGGGTCGGGGGGGCCGGCGGCCTGAGGCCGCCGGCGCTCCGGATTCAGCGGGTACGGGGGCAGATCTCCTCTTCCCTGAAGAAGAAGGCGATCTCGGTCTTGGCGGTGTCGGGACCATCGGAGCCGTGCACGGCATTCTCGTCGATGGTGGAGGCGAAATCGGCGCGGATGGTGCCGGGCGCGGCCTCCTTCGGATTGGTGGCGCCCATCACCTCGCGGTGCTTGGCGATGGCGTCCTCGCCTTCCAGCGCCTGGACCATCACCGGGCCGGAGGTCATGAACGCCACCAGGTCGTTGAAGAAGGGACGTTCCCTGTGCACGGCATAGAAGCCCTCCGCCTGCTCGCGGCTCAGGTGCAGCATCCGGGCGGCGACGATGCGCAGGCCCGCCTTCTCGAACCGGCTGTAGATTTCACCGATGACATTCTTCGCCACGGCATCGGGCTTGATGATGGAAAGGGTGCGTTCAACGGCCATCGATAGCTCCGCTAGTCAATTGTTTTTGAAAGATTAATATCCGGGCTTCCGGCGCCGCTCCCGAATCTCGCGCGCAACCGGGTTCCCGAGAAAAACTGAACCCGCGATTATACGCGGGTTGCGGGGCAATGACACGGCCTTTGGGAATCGGCGGGCCGTGCCGGCGCCGGCCTTTCGACGGGCCCGGCGGGGAGCGCCCGATCCCGCGCCCCGACGCCCGCGCGCGCCCCGCCGCGCCAGGCCGGGGCCTTCCGGCGGCGACCCGGGAGGGGGCCGGAACCGCTCAGTCCCGCTCCTCCATCCAGGCCATCTGGATGGCCTCCAGGATCTTCTCGTTGGAGTGTTCGGGATCGTCGTCGAACCCCTCCAGCGCGCACACCCAGGCATGCAGATCGGTGAAGCGGACATAGCGCGGGTCGATCTCCGGATGGGACTCATCCAGCTCGATGGCGATATCGTTGATATCGGTCCACTTCATCAGTGATGCTCCGAGGCCAGGTTGATGTTGTATTTCGGGATTTCCACCACCAGGTCCTCGCCGGCGACCACCGCCTGGCAGCCGAGGCGCGACTCCGGCTCCAGGCCCCAGGCCTTGTCGAGCATGTCCTCCTCCACCTCGTCGGCATCCTCGAGCGACTCGAACCCCTCGCGGACGATCAGATGGCAGGTCGTGCAGGCGCAGGATTTCTCGCAGGCATGCTCCAGCTCGATGCCATGCTCCAGGGCCGCGTCCAGGATGGTGGTTCCCGGCTCGGCATCCACGACCATGCCCTCCGGGCAGTAGTCTTCATGCGGCAGAAAAATGATTTTCGGCACCTTCAACTCCCCGCGAACTCTTCCAGTTTGTGCCCCTGCAGCGCCCGGCGGATGCTGGCGTCCATGCGCCGGGCGGCGAACTCGGCCGTCAGCCGGTCGAGCTCCTCCATGCGGCGCTTGATCAGGCGATGATCGGTGCCCGAGCGCGCCTCGCGCAGCGCCGCCATGGCGCCATCGATGCCCTCCCGCTCCGCGCCGCTGAGCAGGCCCTCGCCATCGGCCTCCAGCGCGCTGTCGAGATTCTCCAGCAGGCGGTCGGCCTCCACCTGCTGCTCGCGCAGGTTGCGCGCCTGGACATCGTCCTTGGCGTGGTCCAGGGAGTCGCGCAGCATGGACTCGATCTCCGCCTCGTTGAGGCCGTAGGACGGCTTCACCTGGATGCTGCTCTCCACCCCCGTGGACAGTTCCCGGGCGGAGACGCTGAGCAGGCCGTCGGCGTCCACCTGGAAGGTGATGCGGATGCGGGCCGCGCCCGCCACCATGGCGGGAATCTCGTGCAGCTCGAAGCGGGCCAGCGAACGGCAATCGCTGACCAGTTCGCGCTCGCCCTGGACCACGTGGATGGCCATGGCGGTCTGGCCGTCCTTGAAGGTGGTGAAATCCTGTGCCCGGGCCGCCGGAATGGGCGTATTGCGGGGGATGACCTTCTCCACCAGCCCGCCCATGGTCTCCATGCCGAGCGACAGGGGCAGCACGTCGAGCAGGAGCATCTCGTTTTCGGGCTTGTTGCCCACCAGGATATCGGCCTGGATGGCCGCGCCCACGGCCACCACCCGCTCGGGATCGATGTCGGTGAGCACCGGGCGGCCGAAGAACTCGCTGACCAGCTCCCGCACCCGCGGCACCCGGGTGGAGCCGCCCACCATCACCACGTCGGCGACCTCGGCG
>JAQVKR010000470.1 GCA_028694565.1 Gammaproteobacteria bacterium
CACGGTAGAGCGCATAGTCGACGTAGCCCGGCACGGCGCTGTCCCGGTGGCACTCGCCGGCGTGCTGCGGGGACTCGAAATCCCGGTCCCAGTCGTACCACGACAGGAGCATGCACTCGCCCAGCCGGGCGTCCGCCTCCGCCTGGGCCAGGGTCATCGCCGCCCGGTAGTCCACCGGCGGCGGATCGGGGGCCAGCGCCACCTCGCTCAGGCCCGCCCGGTCCGGCCCGGGGCCGGAGCCGCACTCATCGCCCATGGGTTGCCCTCCTCGTCAGCGTCGCCTCCGCCTCATTGTACCGCTCCGCGCCCCGCGGGAGGGTGCGGCATCGGTCCGGCCCCGGCACGGCGGCGGGAAGCCGCCGCTCCCGTGAAGGGGGGCCGTGACGCGGCGCGCCCGGCTCTGCTATAAGGGAACCGCGCGGCAAATCGGCGCGGGCGCAATCCATCCCCTCCGGGCAGACCATGGGACGCTGGCGACCTCCTCCACCCGAGTCATCCCCCTACATCACCGCCGAGGGTTTCGCCCGGCTGCAGGCGGAGCTCGCCGCGCTGTGGCCCCACCGCCGGGAGGTGACGAAGCACCTGGCGGCGGCCGCCGCCGAGGGCGACCGATCGGAAAACGCCGAGTACATCTACCGCAAGAAGGAGCTGCGCGGAATCGACCGGCGCATCCGCTACCTGCAGAAGCGCCTGCCGCTGCTCCAGGTGGTGCGCGAGGCTCCCGGCGACCGTGGGCGGGTGTTCTTCGGCGCCCACGTGGTGCTGGAGGACGAGGACGGGGCCGGGCTGCGACTGCGCATCGTGGGCGCCGACGAGCTCGATCCGGGCCGCAACCACATCAGCGTGGACTCGCCCATGGCCCGGGCCCTGCTGAACCGGGGCCTGGACGACGAGGTGCTGGTGCGCACGCCGGAGGGCGAGCGGCGCTACCATGTCGCCGCGATCCGCTACGGGAACCTGCCGGAGCCGGACGGTGCGCCCTGAGACCCCGCGGCCCCGTCCCGCGGGCGGCGCGGGTCACTCCTTCCCGAACAGCCGCTCCAGGGCCACGCGGGCGGCCGCCTCCTCCTCCGACTCCGGCTTTTGCTCCGTGGCGGCGACCGCCGCCGCGGGTGGCTCTTCGCCGAACAGCGCCGCAAGCTCCACCAGCGCCTCCGCCTCCGCACCGGAATCCGCCGGCTGCCAGGCCCCGACCCGGGGCTGGAACCAGTCGCAGAAATTGGCCCGCTCCTTGTCGGTGACGTCCTCGGCGCGATCCTCCCGGCACTGCCCCGCGACCGCGGGATCCCAGGCCCGGCACAGCCGGCAGACATGCAGCTCGGCGTCACAGGCGCGGCACACGGCCCGTCGCGACAGCGGCAACGGCCACTCCTCGATGGACCCACCGCACTTCCAGCACACCAGCGGCTCGGACATGATCCTTCTCCCTGGCGGGAAATCCGGCTCCATCATGGCCCCGCGGGAGGCGCGGTTCAAACCCCCGCCGCCCAGGCCCTGCGCCCGCGACCGCGCCGCGCTACACTCAGGGCCGGCAACGGAATCTCCGCGCCGCCCGCCGGAGCGGTCGCCCCGGCGGAACGCTGCCGCGGGATGCCGGCCGGTGGATGGATCGGAAATGAGCCCATGCCCGCACAGCTGATGGAATCGACCCCGGAGCCGGTGGTCCGCGCAACCGGCCTGGTGAAGCGCTACGGCGACCGCAACGCCGTCGACGGGGTGGACCTGGAGATCCGCCGCGGGCGCTGCTTCGGCTTTCTCGGCCCCAACGGCGCCGGCAAGACCACCACCCTGCGCATGCTGCTGGGCCTCACGCCGCCCGACGGCGGCACCCTCGCGGTCTTCGGGCTGCCGGTGCCGGCGCAGGCCCGCGCGGTGCGCGCCCGGGTGGGGGTGGTGCCCCAGCTGGACAACCTGGACCCGGACTTCACCGTGGCCGAGAACCTGCGCATGTACGCCAGCTACTTCGGCCTGCCCGCCGACCCGCGGCGCATCGCCGCGCTGCTCGATTTCGCGGCGCTCGCGGAACGGGGCGGCGCCAGGACCGAGACCCTGTCCGGCGGCATGAAGCGGCGCCTCACCATCGCCCGCGCCCTGGTCAACGATCCGGAGCTGGTGGTGCTCGACGAGCCCACCACCGGGCTCGATCCCCAGGCCCGCCACGTCATCTGGGGCCGGCTGGCGGATCTGCGCGCCCGCGGCACCACCCTGATCCTCACCACCCACTACATGGAGGAGGCCGAGCGGCTCTGCGACGAGCTGGTGATCATGGATCACGGCCGCATCCTCGACCAGGGCTCGCCGCGGGCGCTCATCGCCCGGCACGTGGAGCCGGAGGTGGTGGAGGTGCGCAGCGAGAGCGGCGCGCTGCTGGTGGAGCACGACGCCCCCGCGGGCTGCCGGCTGGAGCGCATGGGCACCAGCCTCTACTGCTACACCCGGGAGCCGGCGCCGCTCATCGAGCGGCTGCAGGCGGCCCCCGGCGTCATCTTCCTGCACCGGCCCGCCGGGCTGGAGGATGTCTTCCTCCGCCTGACCGGGCGGGAGCTGCGCGACTGATGGCGCCCTGGAGCCCCCCCCGGCTGCGGCGCGACGCCTTCGCCGTCTGGCGCCGCAATCTGCTGGTGTGGCGCAAGCTCATCGGCTCCGCCATCGTGATGAACTTCGGCGAGCCCGCCCTCTACCTGCTCGGGCTCGGCTACGGCCTCGGCTTCTTCGTCGGCCAGGTGAACGAACTGCCCTACCTGG
>JAQVKR010000471.1 GCA_028694565.1 Gammaproteobacteria bacterium
CTTCAGCTCCGCTTCCACAGCCATGGGCGTTCCCGCTCCTCAAGGATCCTGGCCGGATGATTCCACCCTTGACCGCCCGGATCAATCGGGGCCGCGGACAGCCGGACCCGGGTGGGCGCGGGGCTCGGGCCGCTTGGCCCGCCGGCGGTGTTGCGGCCCGTGGAGGCGGCGCTTCCGCGCGGCGCCCACCGCGCCTTGCCGGCGGACGGGACGGTCGCTGCCGCAACCGTGTTCGATCATGGGAAGTGCCCTATAATGCCGGCAGAGCGTACCTGCCCGGCGGCAAGCCGGCCCCGGCATGCGGCGGACCCGCGCCGGGGGTACGGGCCGCGGCCCGTGACGCGGTACACTGGCACGCGTGCCCGAATCCCAGGGAGGGGAGTCCTGCAGTGACCCGCCTCTCCGGCCGTGGCAGGCTGCCGGACCTGGGCGATCGTGGCGAGCCGCTCTCCCGTCGGCGCGGCAGATCAGCCCCGGGTCCGGCCGGCTGCCGGGCCGCACACCCACTTCATTGCCGACGAGAAGACAGGTGCAGATGTTGAGAAAACTGCTGATCATCGCCTGCCTGCTGTTGCCCGCCGTGGCCGGAGCCCAGCAGGTTCGCTACATCACCGATGAGCTGTCGGTGACCATGCGCACGGGTCAGAGCACCCAGCACTCCATCAAGCGCATGCTGCAGAGCGGCACGGCGGTGGATGTGATGGAGAACGACCGCGACACCGGCTACTCGCGCGTGCGCACCCGCGACGGTGCCGAGGGCTGGGTGCTGACCCGCTACCTGATGAGCGAGCCGGCCGCCCGCGAGCGGATCGCCGCCCAGGCCGATCGCCTGGCCGCCCTGGACGAGGAGAACCGCCAGCTCAAGCAGGAGCTGGCCGCCCTCAGCCAGGAGCGCGACACCGTCACCGGCGCCCGCGGCCAGCTGGAGGACGAGAACGCCCGCCTGTCCCAGGAGCTGGCCAGCATCAAGCGCGCGGCCGCCGACGTGCTCTCCATCGATGCCGAGAACCAGCAGCTCAAGGGCCGCGTGGCGTCCCTGGAGCGGGAGCTGCTGACCCTGCAGGAGCAGAACACCGCGCTGTCCGATCGCACCGCCCGCGACTGGTTCATGGTGGGGGCCGGCGTGGTCTTGCTCGGCATTCTCATCGGCCTCATCATTCCCAAGATCCGCTGGCGCCGGAAGCAGCGCTGGGATGTCCTCTGAGCCGGGGAGACGGTCATGGCGGCAGTGCGGGAGATCATGAGCACCCATCTCGTCACCATCGGCGTCGGCGACAGCCTCGCCGACGCCCGTGCCCTGATGGACAGGTTCCGGGTCCGGCACCTGCCGGTGCTGGACGCCGGCAACGCCTTCGCGGGCCTGCTCACCGAGCGTGACCTGCTGGCCGCCGCCGGGGCGGGCGCCGACGCGGCCGCCATCCCCGTGGAGGCGGCCATGAACCGGGCGGTGACCGGGGTCGATCCGGACGTGGACCTGGCGGAGGCCGGGCGCCACCTGCTGGAGCACAAGCACGGCTGCCTGCCGGTGGTGGAGGCCGGCAACCTGGTGGGCCTGGTGACCGAGGCCGATTTCGTGGCGCTGGCCCTGCGGCAGCTGGAGGGCTGAGGCGTTCATGAGCGAATTCCTCCTCACCGCGGCCCTGCTGGCCCTGGCGGTGTGGGGGATCGTCCTCTTCAACCGCCTGGTGCGCTGGCGCAACCAGGTGCGGGAGGCCTGGAGCGGCATCGGGGTGCAGCTCAAGCGCCGCCACAGCCTGATCCCGAACCTGGTGGAGGCGGCGAAGGCCTACGGCGGCTACGAGAGCGGCGTGCTGGAACGGCTCACCGCCCTGCGCTCCGGCGAGGCGGAGCTGACTCCCGGCGCGGTGGGCGAGGCCGAGAGCCGCCTCACCCGGGATATCCGCCGCCTGGTGGCCGTGGCCGAGGCCTACCCCGAGCTGAAGGCGAGCGACACCTACCTGCGGCTCATGCAGGGGCTCACCGAGGCGGAGAACCAGATCCAGTACGCCCGCCGCTACTACAACGGCGCCGTGCGCGAGCTCAACGTGCTGGTGCAGTCCTTCCCCGGCAACCTGGTGGCGGGCCTGTTCCGCTTCCGCCCGGCGGAGTACTTCGAGGTGGAGCTGGCCGCCGAGCGCCAACCCCCGGAGGTGCGCCTGTGAGGCTCCGCCCGCTCCTGCTCATCGCGCTCCTGCTCGTCCTGTCCCCCGCCCTCGCGGCCGAGCGCATCCTCGATTTCCACAGCGACATCACCATCGACCCCGACGGGAGCATGGTGGTGCGCGAGACCCTCGCCGTGCGCGCCGAGGGGGACAATATCCGCCGCGGCATCTACCGCGACTTTCCCACCCGCTACCGCGACCGCTTCGGCCGCGAGACCGTGGTGGACTTCCAGGTGCTCGCCGCCGCCCGCGACGGGGCCCCGGAGAACTGGCGCACCGAGGCGCTCTCCAACGGCGTGCGCGTCTACCTGGGGCGCAGCGACGTATTCCTGTCCACCGGCGAGTACACCTACACCCTGAGCTACCGCACCGATCGGCAGCTGGGGTTCTTCGACGACCATGACGAGCTCTACTGGAACGTCACCGGCAACGGCTGGGACTTCCCCATCGATCACGCCAGCGCGCGGGTGACGCTGCCGGGGGGCGACCCGGCCGGCGAGCTCATCGCCTACACCGGCCCGCAGGGGGCGCAGGGAAGCGACTGGAGCGCCCGCGCGGACGGCGCGGGGCGGGCGGTGTT
>JAQVKR010000472.1 GCA_028694565.1 Gammaproteobacteria bacterium
GGCGAAGTCGCTGACGCCGGCGCTGCCGGTGAGCGCGGTGTCGTCCAGGCGCATCTCCAGGCCGCTCAGCATCAGCCGGCCGGGGGTGGCCTCCAGGGCCGATTTCAGGCTGGCTTTCGAGAGCGCATTCCCATCGGCGGTGTCGATGGCCGGCTGGCCCAGTTGCGCCAGCAGCTCCCGGGGGCTGAACTCGGCGACCTCGAGCGTGCCCTTGAACAGCGGCGCGGTGGTGATGTTGCCGCCCTTGAGGGCGCCGTTCATCCGCAGCCCGTAGGCGGTGAGGGTGAGCCCGGTCACGTCCAGGGTCTGCTGCCAGAGGTCGGCGTCCACCTCGGCATTGAGCTGGACATCGGCCTTGCCGCCGGGCAGGGTCTCGCCCTGTGACTCCGCGCGCAGCTCCAGGCCCTTGACCGCATACCGGCCCTTGTCGGGCTGGGCGTTCACCTCGCCCTTGAGCGACAGGTGGCTTTTGACGGCCGGAGCGCTGGAAGTGAGGTCGAGGCTCGCCTCGACCGGGAACGGCCGTCCGGGCACCAGTTCGCCGCTCTTGAGGTTGAGGTTCTCCACCGTCTGGCGGGTGCCGCTCTGGCGATCGTCCCAGACCACGCGGGCGTCGCTGAGCTCGATTCCGCCCACCGCCAGGGCGGCCATGGCCGGGGCGGGCTCGCCGGCGGGCTTCTCCTCCGCCGCGGCCTCGGCACTCTCGGCGGGCACCAGGTCATCCCAGTTGCTGCGCCCGTCCTTGGCCCGGGCGAGGTTGAGCTGCAGGCCCTCGAGGGCCACGGTATCGATCTCCACCTCCTTCCTCAGCAGGGGCATCAGCTTGACCCGCGCCTGGGCGGCCTCGATGCGGGCGAAGGGCTCCTCGCCGAATCCCTGCGCGTTGCCCAGCTGCACCTGGCCCAGCTCGATCCCCAGCCAGGGGAAGACGGTGATGCCGATATCGCCGTTGATGGCGAGATCCCGGCCGGTGCGCTCCTTGACCACCGTGGTGAGCTGGTCGCGGTAGTCGTTCGGGTCGAAGAAGAGGGTGAAGTAGACCGCCAGGCCGGCCACGAGCAGGATGACGAGGCCGATGAGACCGCCGAGGATCTTGAGCAGGGCTTTCATTGTTGTGAACTCCATTTCCGGCTGTTTGCTTGAGGCTAGCAACGGGGTCGGGCGCAGGCAACCTGGCCGCACTCCGGGAATCGGGATGTTGCGATGCGGCGAGCGGCGGTCGATTTGATCATTCCCCGAACAGGTGTGATATTCAACTACAGGGGGATGGGATGTTGAGGTCGATTGCAGCACCGGCCCCGGGTGTCGTGCCGGATTGTGGCCAAACCCGTCGTCCAGGAGGGCGAGTGGTCAGAAAGGCGGTGATTTCATCAGGTTGCGGTGCTTGTGCAGGCTGGGGCCACAGCCAGCCGCCGATTCTCGCCCCTTCTGCCCGCCAGGAACGTCATTGCACTGACCCCCGGAGCCACTGAGACCGGTCCGCAACCGGGCCGGAACCCTGACATCACTTGAGAAGGAGGCAGGGCGCATGAGTGACTACTGCGTTGTGCTTGCCGATGCAGCTCGGGCAAGGATCTTCACCCTCGAACCGGCGGCGCTGCCGGAGATGGAGTCCGGGCCCAACCTGACGGAGTATCACGACCTGGTAAACCCCGAGATGGAGCAGGCCGATAAGGAGCTCTGGAGCGAGATGAAGAGCGGCCGCAACCGCGCATCCTCCGGGGCCGCCCACGGCTATGACGACCACCGCGGGAAGCATGCCGACGAGTTCGTCGCGCGCTTCGCCCGCCAGGTGGCGGACGACGTGGTCCGGGTCGTCAACAGCCGGAAGGCCAAGCACCTGGTGGTGCTGGCCGAGAAGCGCATGCTCGGTTTCCTGCGCAATACCATGGGCAGCGGCCTCAATGGCGTGCAGGTGCATGAAGTGGCGAAGAATCTCAGCAAGCTCAGTACCGCCGAACTGCACAGTCGCCTCGCGCAGGACGGCCTGCTGCCGAAGCGGCAGCGTCCCACCGGCTGACGCGCCGGATTTCCCGGGCGGGCGGTTTGAGGACCGCCCGCCGCATCCACCACGGTAATTCCCATGGGCCCGAATACCGCCGCGAACCGCGGCCTGCTCTGCGCCTACCTGCTGGACGGGCATGGCGGCGGCGCGCCCCAGGACATGGACGCGGTACGCCGCTGGCGCCCGGGCGCCGGGACCCTGTGGGTGCATCTCGACTACACCAGCCCCGACGCCAGGGCCTGGCTGGAGGAAGAGAGCGGCATCGATCCGGTCATCGCCGCCGCCCTGCTGGCCGAGGAGACCCGGCCCCGGGCCCTGACCGCCGGTGACGGACTGCTGGTGGTCCTGCGCGGGGTGAACCTGAACCCGGGCGCGGACCCGGAGGACATGGTTTCCATCCGGCTCTGGTTCGACGGCGAGCGCATCATCTCCACCCGGCGCTACAAGCTGCTGGCCGTCGCCGATCTGCGCGCCGCCATCGAGGCCGGCGGAGGGCCCGAAACCCCGGGTGCGTTTCTGGTCCGCCTCGCCGAGGGCCTGCTGCTGCGCATGTCCTCGGTGGTGCACGACCTCGATGGGGCGGTGGATGCCCTGGAGGAGGATGTGCTCACCGCCGAGAGCCATGCCCTGGGCCCGCGCCTGTCCGGCCTGCGCTGCCAGGCCATCATGCTGCGCCGCTACCTGGCTCCCCAGCGCGAGGCGCTGAACCGGCTG
>JAQVKR010000473.1 GCA_028694565.1 Gammaproteobacteria bacterium
ATCTTGGCCGCCCACCAGCCGGGCGGACCGGCCATCGACTCCCTGCGCCTGGAGGCGGGCGGGGAGTCGGTGCTGGTCCAGCGCCGCGGGCTGGCGGTGGAGGTGATGGGGCTGGGGGCGGGCGAGGCGGCCTGGCTCGCGCGGCTGGCCGCCGGCGGGTCGCTGGAGACGGCCACCGGCTCGGCGCTCGCCGCCGAGCCCGGCTTTGATCTCGATGCCTGCCTGCAGCGCCACCTGCGGCGCACCACGCTGGTGGACGCCGTGCCGCCCGGGCCGGGCGACGGCGACCAGCTCACCCACCACCGCCGACCGGAGTCCCCGCCATGAACCCGATCCCGACCCTGCGCCGCCTGCTGCGGCCCCCCGTCACCGGGCTCGACCGTCTCGCCCCGCTGCTGGATCTGGGCATCCGCCTCTACGTGGCCCACGTGTTCTGGAACGCGGGCCTGGCCAAGATCCAGACCTGGGACAGCACCCTGTGGCTGTTCGAGTACGAGTACCAGGTGCCGCTGCTCGCGCCGGCCACCGCCGCCGTGCTGGGCACCGCCGCCGAGCTGACCCTGCCGGTATTCCTCGCCCTCGGCCTCGGCGGGCGCCTGGCCGCCCTGGCGCTGTTCGTCTTCAACATCATGGCCGTGATCTCCTACCCCGGGCTCAACCCCGTGGGCATGAAGGACCACGTGCTCTGGGGCGCGCTGCTGCTGGTGCCCCTGTTCCACGGCCCCGGCGGGCTGTCCGTGGACCACTTCATCCGCAGGCGCTGGTGGGCGCCACGTCCCGGCGAGGTGCGGGGCCGCCCCGCCGCCTCACCCCTCGCCGCCGAGCGGCGCTGAGAGCAGGCGCACGTAGCTGGCATACCAGAACGGTCCGTCCATGGCGGCGCCGCCGCCCGCGGCCAGGGCGGCGGCCGCCTGCCGGGCCAGCGAGCCGGGCAGGTCGCCGGTGCGGGCCAGCGCCAGCGTCACCCCCGCCAGCGCCGCGCCCGGCGAGGGCAGCGCACCGTCCATGAGGGCCGGCTCGGTCCCGCCGTAGGCCAGCAGCGAATCACCCTCCAGGCGCCAGCCGGCCGGTCCGTGGAACCGTTTCCAGGCCGCGGTGGCCACGCGCGCGGCGAAGGCCCTGGCCCCGGCGTCGCCGGTGGCCTCGGCCCAGGCCGCCAGCCCCCGGGCCACCAGGGCATAATCCTCGAGGGTACCCTCCCCCACCGTCTGGCGGCCGTGCCCGGCGCGCGCCAGGCGCCCACCGTCCCACAGCACCCCGGCCAGGTAGGCGTACAGGCGTCCGCCCGCCGCCCGGAACGCCGCCCCGTCCGGCAGCCGCGCCCCGGCCGCCAGGGCCTCCAGCGCCAGGCCGTTCCAGGCGGCCACCACCTTGCCGTCCCGGGGGGGCAGGCCGCGCAGCGCGCGGGCCCGGCGCAGCTTCGCCGCCGCGCGCTCCAGCACCGCCGCCACCGTCCCGGCCGGCCGGCCCAGCTCCGCGGCGACAGCCTCCAGCCCGGCCACACGGCGCGGCAGCTGCCCCGCCTCCAGCTCCGGAATACCGTCCAGCCCCCAGGCGACGCGCGCCGCCGCACGCTCCTCCGGGTCGAGAAGGCGCGCCAGGGTCTCCTCGCGCCAGAGGTAGTGGCCGCCCTCCACGTCCTGGTCGTCCACCGCCGAGAGGGAGGCGATGAAGCCGCCCCCGGGCGCCGCCAGCTCGCGCAGCATGAAGGCGAGCGTCTCCCGCCCCACGGCCGTGAATTCCGGCCGGCCGAGGCCGCGGCCCGCCTCCAGGTAGAGGGTGGCCAGCTGGGCGTTGTCGTAGAGCATCTTCTCGAAGTGGGGGAGATGCCAGGCGGGATCGACGGTGTAGCGGAAGAACCCGCCCCCCAGCAGGTCGTACAGGCCCTGGCTGGCCATCTGCTCCAGCGTCAGGGCGAGAAACGCGCCCAGCCCGGGCTCGGGACGCTGCCCCTGCAGCCGCAGCAGGGCCGCCAGCTGGGGCGCCATGGGGAACTTGTTCTCATGGCCGAAGCCCCCGGCGAGCCCGTCGGCGAGATCCAGGGCCTGATCGCGGAACGCCGCCTCGAGCGCCGGCACCCGACCCGGATCCAGGGGCCGAACCGCCCCGCCCGTCTGCGCCTCCAGGGCCTCGACCACCCGGGCCGCCAGTTCCGACAGCGCCTCCCGCTCCGTCTCCCAGCGCCCGGCCATGGCTTCGAGCAGGGCCCGGAACCGCTCCGGCGGGAGGTAGGTGAAGCCGAGCAGGGGATGCCCCGCGGGCGTGACGAACACCCCCAGCGGCCAGCCCGCCCGGCCCTGGGTCCGCTCGGTGAAGTCGATGAGCCGCGCATCGAGAACCGGCAGCAGCTCCCGGTCCACCTTCACCGGCACGAAATGCTCATTGAGCAGGGCGGCGATGGCGGGGTCGCTGAAGCTCTCGCGCCGCATCACGTGGCACCAGTGACAGGCGAAGTAGCCGCTGGAGACGAACAGCAGGCGCCCCTCCCGGCGCGCCTCGGCCAGGGCCCCGGGGCCCCACGTCCGCCACGCCACGGGATCCCCGGCATGCAGCGCCAGGTAGGGGGAGGGATGATCGGTCAGCGGGCCGGCGGCGGGCGCGGGCGGGACCAGGAGCAGGGCGAGGAGGATGGCGACGGCGGGACGCAGAGGCATGGGGCGGTCTCCGTGCGCGGCCGGCGCGGAACGTCCGGGCACACAGACTTCAGACCGCGCCG
>JAQVKR010000474.1 GCA_028694565.1 Gammaproteobacteria bacterium
CTGCTGCTCGGTCTTCTCCAGCGCCGTGCGGATGGGCAGGAGCATGTTGTCGATGGCCTTCTGGCGCTGGGTCAGATCGGACTGGGCCTGCTGCTGGAACTGGCCCAGGCTCTCCCGGGCCAGGCGCAGGAAATCCTCCTGGTTGCTGCGCAGCGCGTGGGCGGCCAGCACCTCGAAGGTCTCGCCGAGCCGCTCGCGGGCGTCCTCGAGGGCCTCGATGCGGGACTCGGCGTTGGCCCGCTCGGCTTCCAGCTGGCCGGCCAGGGTGGCCCGCGCGGTCTCCAGCGCGCCAAGGCGCCGCTGGCAGCGGAGCTGGGTCAGGAGCACCCCGAGCAGGGCGCCGAGCAGGGCGGCCCCGGCCAGCGCCAGGGCCAGCAGCCGGGGATCAGAGAGCGCCGGCATCCGTCTCCCGCCGGATCCAGTCGAGGACGCCGGCGGGAGTCTCCACCAGGCCGTGGGCGCCCCAGGCGCCGGGATCGTCCCCCGCCCCCAGGTAGCCGAACAGGGCCACGAGGGTGCGCATCCCCGCCGCCAGCCCCGCCTCGATGTCGCGGGCCGCGTCGCCCACGTAGAGGGAGGCGGAGCAGGCGCGGCCGGTGAGGCGGCAGGCGTGCAGCAGCGGCTCCGGGTGGGGCTTGGAGTGGGGCGTGGTGTCGCCGCTCACCACGCAGGCCGCGCGGCGATCCAGCCCCAGCGCCCGCATCAGGGGATCGGTGAGGTAGGCGGGCTTGTTGGTGACCACCCCCCAGGCGATGTCCGCCGCCTCCAGGGCCGCCAGCAGCGCCTCCATGCCGGGAAACGGCCGGGTTTCCACCGCCAGGTGCTCTTGGTAGGCGTCGAGCAGGTGGCCGCGGTAGCGGGGGAAGTCCGGGTGCGCGTCGTCGATGCCGAAGCCGTGAACGATGAGCGAGCGGGCGCCGTGGGAGACCCAGGGGCGGATGGTGGCGAAGGGCAGGGGGGCGCGGCCGGCCCATTCCAGGGTCCGGTTCAGGGCCCAGGCGAGGTCCGGCGCGGTGTCGAGCAGGGTGCCGTCGAGATCGAACAGCACCGCGCGCACCGGCTGGCGGCGCCCGGCGGCGGCCGCGGCGACGCTCATGCCTCCGCCGGGCGCCGGGCGTGCGCCAGGTAGTTCACGTCGAGCGTCCGCGACAGGCTGTAACGGCGGCTCAGCGGGTTGTAGGTCATGCCGGTCAGGTCCACCAGATCCAGCCCCGCGGCGCGGGTCCAGGCCTCCAGCTCGGAGGGGCGGATGAACTTGGCGTAGTCGTGGGTCCCCCTGGGCAGCATGCCGAGCAGGTACTCGGCGCCGACGATGGCGAGCAGGTAGGACTTGGGGTTGCGGTTCAGGGTGGAGAGGAAGATGTGGCCGCCGGGTCGCACCAGCCGGGCGCAGGCGGCGATCACCGAGGTGGGGTCGGGGACGTGCTCGAGCATTTCCATGCAGGTGACCACGTCGAAGGCGGCCGGCATCTTATCGGCCAGCGCCTCGACGGTGACGCGCCGGTACTCCACCCGGATGCCGCTCTCGAGCTGGTGCAGCTTCGCCACGCCGAGCGGCGCCTCGCCCATGTCGATGCCCAGGACCTCGGCGCCCCGGGCCGCGAGGGCCTCGGCGAGGATGCCGCCGCCGCAGCCCACGTCCAGCGCCCGCTTGCCGGACAGTCCGCCGCAGCCCTCGTCCACGTAGGCCAGGCGCAACGGGTTGATGTCGTGCAGCGGCTTGAACTCGCTGTCGGGATCCCACCAGCGGTGGGCCAGCTCCTCGAACTTGGCGATCTCGGCGTAGTCGACGTTCTCGCCCTGGGGACTGCTGTCGGTGACGGGCATTGTGGTCTGAGGTTCCTCTTCCGCGGATTTCGGAAGATTACCAGATTACCGCCCGCACCCTCTATTGCGGTCTCTGTGCGGGCACTGTCCCCGATGTTATGATCATTGGGCCTGTGCCCCGCCATGGGGCGTTATGGACCCCCTTCCCCCATCCGCGGTGCGCGCCATGAGCGTTTCCGATCCGCCCCGTCTCCCGGTGCGATTTCTGTGGCTGTTGCTTCTGCTGCTGTCCGCCACCGCCGAGGCGGCGCCCCTGCGCGTGCCTCTCACCATCCCCTATGTCCTGCTCGAGAGCGCATTCGGTGCCTGGTCGGGCGGCGCGGATGACGCGGGCTGTCGGCGCCTGCGGACCGGCGCGCCCCAACTGGAGGCCCGTGGCGGGGAGCTGCACTTCGTCGCCACGGTGGAGGCGGCTCTCGGCGCGGAGGTGCTCGGCAAGTGCGTTCAGCCGCTGGCCTGGCTCGGCATGGCGGACGTGGTGCTGGAGCCCTACGTGGACGAGGCCTGGCAGCTGCGCTTCCGCCTCGGCGCGACGGAACTGAGCGATGCCGACGGGACGCGGGCCCCGGTGTTGAGCGCCATCTGGGAACTGGTGCGGCACCTGCTCGTGCCGCGGCTGGAGTCGTTCAGCTTCGATCTCGATGCCCCGCGGGCCGAGATCCGTGCCCTGGTGCGCTCCGCGGCTCCCGCCCTGGAGGCGGTCCTGGCGAGCCTGCGCCTCGGCGAGCCGGTGGCCGGGGAGCGCGGCGTGGCGGTGCCGCTGCTGCTGGAGCTGCCGGCGGACCTGCCTGCGCCGCCGCCGCCGGTGGCGACGGAGGAGGAGGATGCCGCCGTCCTGGCCGCCCGCCGGGAGGCTGGGGAGCGCATCGACGCCTTCCTGGTGTTCGT
>JAQVKR010000038.1 GCA_028694565.1 Gammaproteobacteria bacterium
CAGCACGTCGTGGATGCCAGCCGCCAGATCTACACTCTCATCTCCGCCGGCTGGCACCGCGATGCGCAGGGCGGCCCCACCGGGGCCGGAACCGGCCAGTCCTGACCCCGGCCCTCCACGGGGGGGGCGGAGCCCGCCGGGTCACTCCTCCAGGGTGCCCGCCTGGCGGGCGATGAAGGCCGTCTTCGCCGAGAGCTCCAGCGAGCAGGTCCACTTGTAGGCCAGGTTGAGGGTCTCGGCGCAGGCGTAGACCCCGTGGCCCCGCACCACCACCACCCGGTGCCGCGCCAGCAGCTCGCCCACCCGCCCCGGGGCCTCCTCCACGTAGCGGTCGTAGGGAATGGTGATGACCGGCACCCGGGGGAAGTAGTAGTGCCCCTCGAAATCCGCCGGGATGAAATCCTCCCCGTTCATGGTCAACGCCACCGTGTGGGCGCCGTGGCTGTGCAGCACGGCGGCGGCGGCGGGGTTGTGGCGGTAGACCGCCAGGTGCAGGGGGGCGTCCAGGGAGGCGCCGGCGGGCGGCGGCCCTCCCGGCGCGCAGCGCAGCAGGTCGGCGGCGGCGAGGGTGTCGGCGCAGGCGCCGGTGGGCGTGACCCAGATCCGGTCGCCGTCGCGCACCGAGGCGTTGCCGCTGTGGGAGTCGTTGATGCCGTACTGGCGCAGCCAGCGGTAGTGGCGGATAAGGTCTTCGCGCGGGTCCATCGGAAACATCTCTCAGGCAGTAATTTTCAGAAGGGTCTGACGATGACCAGGATCACCACCCCGATCAGGATCAGTACCGGGAACTCGTTGAACCAGCGGAACCAGACATGGGAGCGGCGGTTGCGGTCGGCGGCGAAGTCGCGCACCAGCCGCCAGCACCAGAGGTGATAGGCGATCAGCAGGGCCGCCAGGGTGAGCTTGGCGTGCATCCAGCCCTGGCCGCCCTGGAAGTAGACCGGCCACCAGGCGATCAGGTGCCAGGTGCCGAAGATGACGGTGGCGATGCCGCCGGGGGTGGTGATGCCATAGAACAGCTTCCGCTCCATCACCTTGAAGCGCTCGCGGCTGGGCGTGTCCCCGGCCATGGCGTGGTAGACGAACAGCCGCGGCAGATAGAACAGCCCGGCGAACCAGGTCACCATGGAGATGACGTGAAAGGCTTTGACCCACAGCATCGCGTGCTCCCGCCAGGTTCAGGTGCGGGCATTGTAGCGGCGCCATGGCCCGGAGGCACGCTACTCCCGCGGCCCGAACAGCCGCAGCCGGGGCGGTGGCGGCGGCGCCTCGCGCCTACTCCCGAACAGGCGGCCGAGCTTGTAGAAGACCCACTTGATGCCGCGCCAGATCCTGGGCAGCAGCCAGGCCATGAGCAGGATGAACAGGATCAGCCCGGCGACGAACGCCCAGGGGTAGTTGAGGGCCGTCCACAGCCCGCCGATGACGGCCAGGTCCTCGGCCACCGAGGCGGTCCAGTTGGTGAACGGCTCCGGCGAGGTGTTGATGAGCACCCGGCTGCCGGCCTTGGTGGCATGGGTGCCGGCGGCGAGCCCGCCGCCGATGAGCAGCGCGGCCAGCTCCGCCGCCGGACCCACCTCGGCCACCGCGCCCGCGGCCAGCAGCGCCCCGGCGGGGATGCGGATGAAGGTATGGATGGCGTCCCAGCCGGTGTCCACTCCGGGGGTCTTGTCGGCGAAGAACTCCACGCAGTACATGAATCCCGCCGCCACCAGGACCAGGGGGTCGGCGAGGAACATCAGATCGGGGGGGAGCTGGATGTTTCCCGTGGCGCCCATGTAGCCCAGCATGAAGACGGCGGCGTAGAGATTGATGCCGCTGGCCCAGGCGGCGCCCATGGACAGGGCGATTGTGCTGATTGCATCCATCGAACGCTCCTCGCAGCAGGTGATCCCTCGGCTCTCAGCGTGCCTTCTCGGTAAACGTCAGCGCCAGTGCCCGATAGATGGGCGTCTCGCAGATGAGCGTGGAAACGCCATAGCCGATCATGGCGGCCGCCATCAGCGGCAGCAGCATGGCGTGGCTCTCGGTCATTTCCATGACCACCACGAAACCGGTAATAGGAGTCTGAACCACGCCGGCGAAATAGGCCACCATGGTGAGCAGCACCATCGCCTCGAAGGGCACCACCGTGATCCACTCCGTCAGGTTGGCGCCCAGGCCGGCGCCGGTGGCCAGCGTCGGGGCGAAGATGCCGCCGGGAATCCCGCTCACGTAGGAGACCAGGGTGGCGGCCATCTTGCCGAAGGCATAGTAGCCGGGCAGCTCATGGCCCCCGCTGATCACGTGGGAGGCTTCCTGGTAGCCGGTGCCGTAGGTAAGCCCGCCGGAGAGCAGGCCCAGCAGGGCGATGGCCAGGCCGCAGGCGGCGGCCACCGCCAGCGGGTGGCGGCGGATGATCGGGCCGACGGCCTGGGTGCTGCGGATCAGCAGGGTGGAGAAGATGCCTCCCAGCAATCCGCCCGCCACGCCGGCAACCGGTACCGCCAGCCAGTCGCCCGGCGCGCCGAGCGTTACGCTGGTGGTGCCGAAGTAGTTGTAGTTGCCGAGGATCGCGAGCGCCGTCACCCCGGCGAACAGGACGGTGCTGAGGATAATCCCGGAGCTGCGCTCCTCGAAGCTGCGGCTCATCTCCTCGATGGCGAAGACGATGCCCGCCAGCGGCGTGTTGAAGGCCGCGGCGATGCCGGCGGCGCCCCCGGCCACGATCAGTCCATGGTCCAGGTGGTGGCGGCGGAACTGGGCGAAGCGGCCCAGCGCGTACATGACCGAGGCGCCGATGTGCACCGTCGGCCCCTCGCGGCCGATGGAGGCGCCGGAGAGCAGGCCCAGGAGGGTGAGCAGGATCTTCCCGATGGCGATGCGCAGGGAGAGCACGCTGCGGCGGAAGCGGACATCGGTCTCCTGCAGCGCGGCGATGGACTGGGGGATGCCGCTGCCCTGGCTGCCGGGGAAATAGCGCTGGGTCAGCCAGGCCACCAGCACCAGCCCCAGGGGCGAGACCAGCAGCGGCCAGTAGGGGGAGTGCTCTCCCATTTTGCGGAACAGATCGCTGGCGAGCTCCGCGCTGATCGCGAACAACGCCGAGAGCAGCCCCACCACGACGGCCCCCGTCCAGAACACCAGCCGGCGCTTCCAGCGCTTGATGGAGGCCAGTGACTTGGCAAGCAGGCGCAGGTTCCGCAGGACAATCCTCATGGTTTCTCTCTAGAGATGACGGGCGGTGGGCGAAGTGAAGGGACGCGGCTTGATTGTGGCAATAAAAGTATCATGAAATCAATGTCTTGACTATCCGGTAAAGACGCCTTCGAGGCGCCTGGCGGCGGTTTTCCTTGTGTGGCAGGGAGTTGCGCGGCGGGTAGGGGCGGGCGCCGGCGGGGTCGGAGCGCGCGCCGCCGGGCCGGTCGCAGCCTTTCGCTTTTTGGGGCCAACCCGTATCATCCCAAGTCTGTTTTCCTTCGGGCCGTTGAAACAGTTCAGGAGCGGGAGAAGCCGTGATCAAGGTTGGCATTGTCGGTGGGACCGGGTACACCGGTGTGGAGTTGCTGCGGCTGCTGGCGTCGCATCCCCAGGTCCGGCTGCAGACCATCACCTCCCGCTCCGAGGCCGGCATGCCGGTGGCGGAGCTGTTCCCCAACCTGCGCGGCCGCGTGGACCTGCGGTTCAGTGAGCCCGATCGCGCGGCGCTGGCGGACTGCGATGTGGTCTTCACCGCAACCCCCAACGGCGTGGCCATGGGCATGGCGCGGGAGCTGCTGGCGTCCGGCACGCGGATGATCGATCTGGCCGCCGATTTCCGCCTCCGGGACCCGGCGGAGTGGGAGCGTTGGTACGGCATGCCCCATGCCTGCCCCGAGCTGCTGGAGGAGGCCGTCTACGGCCTGCCGGAGGTGAACCGCGAGGCGGTCCGCGCGGCCCGCCTGGTGGCCAATCCCGGTTGCTATCCCACGGCGGTCCAGCTCGGCTTCCTGCCGCTCATCGAGGCGGGGCTGGCGGATACCGGCCGGCTGGTGGCGGACTGCAAGTCCGGGGTCAGCGGGGCCGGCCGCAAGGCCGCGGTGCCGACCCTCATGGCCGAGTCGGGCGAGAGCTTCAAGGCCTATGCCGTGCCGGGTCACCGCCATCTTCCCGAAATCCGCCAGGGGCTGGCCCTGGCCGCCGGAAGCGGGGTGGGGCTGACCTTCGTGCCCCACCTGGTGCCCATGATCCGGGGCATCCATGCCACGCTCTACGCCACGATCGCGGATCGGGGCGCGGACCTGCAGGCCCTGTTCGAGCGGCGCTACGCCGGTGAGCCGTTCGTGGACGTCATGCCCCCGGGCTCCCACCCGGAGACCCGCGCCGTGCGCGGCGCGAACCACTGCCGGCTGGCGCTGCACCGGCCCCAGGACGGGGACGTGGTGGTCGTCCTCGCGGTGATCGACAACCTGGTCAAGGGCGCCGCGGGGCAGGCGGTGCAGAACATGAACCTGATGTTCGGGCTGCCCGAGGACAGCGGGCTCGGACAGGTCGCGCTGCTGCCGTGATGGCCGGGCGGACAGTCCCCGCGGGCGCGCCCCGTCCACTCGGGGCGCGGCTCTGATGCCGGGACCGCGGCCGACCCGCCTCGTGGTGCGCCAGCAGCGCCCGGGGCGCCTCGGCCTGCTGCTCCTGGGCGGGTTCGCGCTGCTCGTCGCGATGGCCGGCGGGGGGTACTTCACCGGGCAGTACTACAGCGATGATCGCGTGGCGGTGCTCATGGAGGAGAACGATTTCCTCCAGCAGCAGCTGGCGCAGACCCGCAAGGAGCTCAGCGCGCTGCGTCAGGAGGTGATCCAGGCCCGCCAGTCCTCGCGCCTGGACCGCGAGACCCTGAGCGAGGTCAATGGCGCGCTGCGCGACCTGGAGCAGCACAACGCCCGGCTGGAGGAGGAGCTGGTCTTCTTCCGCGGTATCATGGACCCCGAGGAGAAGACCGGCGGCCTGCAGGTGCGGGAGCTGGTGCTCGAGCCGGGCGAGGGCGCCGGCAGCTACCGCTTCAACCTGGTGCTGACCCGGGTGCGCAACAACGACAGCGCCCTCCAGGGGCAGGTCACGCTGGGCATCAAGGGCCGGCTGGCGGGGGAGGAGAAGGTGCTCGGCTGGGAGGAGGTGGCGGACGGCCCGCGGGAGCTCAAGTTCCGCTTCCGTTACTTCCAGAACCTGGATGGCGGCTTCAACCTGCCGGACGGCTTCGTGCCCGAGGCGGTATCGGTGGAGGCGAAGGCCGGCGGCAAGCGGCCCGAGTCAGCCAAGAAGGTTTTCCCATGGCCGTTCGAGGAGGGGATAAATGCTGGGCAGTAAGAACAGGCGCAAGCGAACCAACCAGATCGACACGCTCATCGGGCAGAACACCAAGCTGCTCGGGGACCTGCACTTCTCCGGTGGCCTGCACGTGGACGGCATCGTCACCGGCAACGTGGTGGCCGTCGACGAGAGCGACTCGGTGCTGACCCTGAGCGAGAAGGGTTCCATCGAGGGCGAGGTCCGGGTGCCGCACGTGGTCATCAACGGCCGGATTATCGGTGACGTGCATGCCAGCGAGCACGTGGAGCTCGCCTCCGAGGCCCGGGTCACCGGCAACGTATACTATGGCCTGATCGAGATGGCCATGGGGGCCGCGGTGAACGGCAAGCTGGTGCACGAAAGCGAGAAGAGCCCCCCGCTGCAGCTGAGCCATGCGCCCGAGGAAGTTCCGGCCGAACAAAGTTGACTGCCTGGCTGGGGAAAATCATAATACCACCCAAATACCCTGAAGCTTTCCATGCAGGAGAAGTGCAATGAGTGCTCCCGATCCTCTCATCTTCACCGATTCGGCCGCCTCCAAGGTCCGCCAGCTCATCGAGGATGAAGGCAACAACAACCTGATGCTGCGGGTCTTCGTGACCGGCGGCGGCTGTTCCGGCTTCCAGTACGGCTTCACCTTCGACGAGGACGTCAAGGAGGGTGACACCCGGGTGGAGAAGGGCGGCGTGACCCTGCTCATCGATCCCATGAGCTTCCAGTACCTGGTCGGCGCCGAGATCGACTACACCGAGGGTCTGGAGGGCGCCCAGTTCGTCATCCGCAACCCGAACGCCACCACCACCTGCGGCTGCGGCTCCTCCTTCTCGGCCTGACCCGAACCGGAAGCTGCCGCGGCAGGAACCAAGGGCGCCCCTCCAGGCGCCCTTTTTCTTTGTCCGGGGTTCGGGAGGCATGCATGTTTCCACGCGCCCGGTTGGGGTTAGAATCAGGGCGGTGCGTGTCCGCCGGTGCGGGCGCCGGGGCAGAGGGGGTGGATATGGATTTGTTCGGTTACGGGCTGCTGATCGCGTTGCTGGTGGCGGCGATCTACGGGGTGGCGATCTACAACCGGCTGGTCTCCCTGAAGCACAACGTCAAGAAGGCGTGGGGCAACATCGATGTGCTGCTCAAGCAACGGCACGACGAGCTGCCGAAACTGGTGGAGACCTGCCGGCAGTACATGACCTACGAGCAGGAGACCCTGGCGCGCGTGATCAGCGCCCGGAGCCAGGTATCCGACGCGCGCGAGAGCGGCGATGTGGGGGCGCTGGGGGCGGCCGAGGGACTGCTGCGGGCCGGACTCGGCCGGCTGTTCGCCCTGGCCGAGAACTACCCGGACCTGAAGGCCAACGAGAGCTTCCGGCACCTGCAGATCCGCATCACCGGCCTCGAGGACGCCATCGCCGACCGGCGCGAGTTCTACAACGAGTCGGTCAACATCAACAACATCCGCATCGAGCAGTTCCCCGACCTGATCGTGGCCCGGATGTTCGCGTTCGGTCCCTTCGAGCTGCTGAAATTCGAGGAGAGCGAGAAGGCGGACGTGGACGTGCGCTCCCTGTTCAACGCCTGATCCGTGCCGGGGTTCCTGCTGCGGCTGAAGGCCGACCTGCTCCACGGGGCCATGTCCGCCGGCTACCTGCTGGCGGGGCTGCTTCTGTTGCAGGCCCCCACCGCCGGCCTGCGCTACGGCCTGCTGGGCGCGGTGGCCGCCGTGAGCCTGGTGGTGTGGCTGGCGGCCGGGCGGCGCTACCGCCTGGTGGCGGACACGCCCACCGCCCGGATCGCCTCCGCCCACCAGGGCTACGTGGAGCTGGTGGGGCGCAGCGAGCTCCATCCCGGGACGCCGGGGCTCGGCTTCTCCTCCATGCCGCCCAGCGTCTGGTTCCGCTACGTGGTCCACCAGCGCCGGCTCGACGGGAAGTGGGCGCGGGTGGACGGCGGCCGCTCCGATGAAACCTTCCTGCTGGTGGATCCGAGCGGCAGCTGCGTGGTGGATCCCGACGGCGCTGAGGTCATCGGCAGCCACCGCCGGGTCTACTACCAGGGGGATTACCGCCACACGGTGGAGTACCTGCTGCCCGGCGAGACCCTCTATGCCCTGGGACTGCTGCGCACCGAGGGGGGCGCCTCCGCGCCGCTGGACCGGTCGGGCGACGTGCGCGACCTGCTGGCCCGCTGGAAGCGGAACCGCCGCTCACTGCTGTCCCGCTTCGACTTCGACGGCGACGGGGAGCTTGATCCGGCGGAATGGGAGCAGGCCCGGCGCCAGGCGGAACGCCAGGTGGCGAAGGAGCACGGCGAGATCCGCCGCCAGCCCGGCGTGCACATCCTGCGGGCGCCGGCCGACGGGCGTCCCTACCTGCTCTCCAACCGCGACCCGGATCGGCTCATGCGCCGCTTCCGCTGGTGGTCGTGGTTCCACCTCGCGGTGTTCATGGCCGCCGCCGCGACCGCCCTGGCGGGTCTGGCGCGGCTCGGTTGAGCCGCGGGGAGTGGGCGGGCGGGATTGCTCCGGGAGCCGGTGGCATCCCCGGCGTCAGCCAGGGCGGTCCAGCAACGGCCAGCGGGCCCCGGGATAGATGCCGCCCAGCACCACCGGGTGGCCAGCACCGGTGACTGCGGGCAGGTTGCCGGGACGTCCGGCCAGGGTCTCGCGGGCGAGCCAGGCGAAGGCCGCGGCTTCGACCCATTCCGGCGCCAGCCCGTGCGTCTCGGTGGTGCCGACGGCGAGATCCGGCAGGGCCGCCGCCAGCGCGGCGAGGAGAGCTGGGTTGCGCGCCCCGCCCCCGCAGACCAGCAGCTCCTCGGTCCCGGCGGCGTGATCCCGCACGGCGCCGGCCACGCTCCCGACGGTGAGCGCCAGCAGCGTGGCCTGGATATCCTCCGGGGCATGGGCCGCGTGCGGACCTTGCAGATGCCGGTCCAGCCATTCCAGGTTGAATACCTCGCGCCCGGTGCTCTTGGGCGGCGCGGCGGCGAAGTAGGGATCGCCCAGCAGCCGCGCCAGCAACTCCCGGACAACCCGGCCCGAGGCGGCCCAGCGGCCGTCCCGGTCGAAGTCATCGCCCCGGCTGCGGCTGATCCAGGCGTCCATCAGGCCGTTGGCGGGGCCGGTGTCGAAGCCGGTCACCGGCGCGGCGGGATCGCCCGGAAGCACGGTGATGTTGGCGATGCCGCCGAGGTTCAGCACCACCCGGCCGCGCCCCGGTGTCCGCAGCAGGGCGGCATGGAAGGCCGGGACCAGCGGCGCGCCCTCGCCGCCGGCGGCGAGATCGCGGCGCCGGAAATCGGCCACCGTGGTGATCCCGGTGCGCTCGGCGATGGTGCTGGGATCGCCGATCTGGAGGGTGAACGGAGGGCGCGCCGCGGGGCGATGGCGCAGGGTCTGGCCATGGCTGCCGATGGCCAGCACCCGGCCGGGATCGATGCCATGCTCCCGCAGGAGGGCGGAGGCGGCGTCGGCGAAGAGCCGTCCGACCGCGGTATCGAGCTCGCCGAGACGGTCCAGATCCACGCCGCCGCCCTGGCCCAGGGCGAGCAGCTCCCGGCGCAGCGACTCCGGCACCGGGTGGGCCCGGGTGGCGGCGACGCGGACCCCGGCCGCGCCGAACCCGACTGCGGCGGCGTCCACGGCGTCCACGCTGGTGCCCGAGATCAGCCCGAGGTAGAGCCCCTGGTCCATGGGAGCGGCGATCCTGTCGCTCAACGGTCCTGCAGGGCGAGGGTGCTGCTCTTGTAGGTGTCCAGCTGCGCGATCGTGCGCTTGGCGTGGCCGAGGAAATCCGCCCGGTAGGCCGCCTTGATGGGCTCGGCCTCGGGCAGCTTCACCGTGAGCGGGTTGCGATGCACGCCGTCGACGCGGAATTCATAGTGCAGATGGGGACCCGTGGCCAGGCCGGTGGCGCCCACGTAGCCGATAACCTGGCCCTGGCGGACCCGGGTGCCGGAGCGGATGCCCTTGCCGAAGCGGGACATGTGGCCGTAGAGGGTGCTGTACTTCTCGCCATGCTGCAGGATGACGGCGTTGCCGTAGCCGCCCTTGCGGCCGGCGAAGACCACCTTGCCGTCGCCCGCGGCCCAGATGGGGGTGCCGGTGGCGGCGGCGTAGTCCACGCCCTGGTGCGGGCGCTTCTTGCCCAGCACCGGGTGGAAGCGCTCCCGGGTGAAGCGGGAGGAGATGCGGCGGAAGTCCACCGGCGCGCGCAGGAAGGCCTTGCGCATGCTCAGCCCTTCCGGGGTGTAGTAGTCGGTATGGCCCGATGCATCGGTGTAGCGCACGGCTTGGTACACGCGGCCCTGGTTGACGAACTCGGCGGCCAGGATGTCGCCGTCGCGGACCCACTCGCCATCCAGGAATCGCTGCTCGAAGGAGACGGCGAAGCTGTCGCCCTCGCGGATGTCGAGGGCGAAGTCCACGTCCCAGCCGAAGATGCCCGCCAGCTCCATGATGAGGGCATCGGAGAGGCCGGCCCGCTGGGCGCTCTGGTAGAGGGAGTCGGAGATGTCGCCGGCGCTGTGGCCGACGCGGGTCTCAAGCGCGCGCTCCTCGGTGGCGGCGCGGAAGCCGCCGTCTTCCGGCCAGATGCGCAGGCTGCGGGTGATGTCCTCCTGGTAGACCAGTTCCCGCAGCCCCTGCTCGGGATCGATGCGGAAGCGGAGCGCCTGGCCGGGATAGATGCGGGTCAGGGAACGGGTCGCGTCGCCCAGGCTGAGGATGCGGTGGAGGGTGGTGGCGCTCAGTCCCTGGCGGGAGAAGATGGCGGCCAGGGTGTCGCCGGACTTCACGGTGACTTCGGTCCAGGGCAGGTCGGAGGCGGCGGGTGCGGCGGCCTCGGCGACGGCCTCCTCCGGCACCGGCGCGGGCGACTCCGCCGGGGGCTCGGCGACGGCCGCCGGCGGGGCGGGGGCGTCTTCCCGGGCGGGCGCGGCAACCGGCTCGGCGAGAGCCCGGGGCATCTCGCCGGGGGCGGCGGTCGCGGCGGTGGAGCCCGGCACCGGAAGGGCCAGGGTCACCTGCCGGCTGTCCGGTGCGGTGACGTTCGGCGTTTCGCGGTTGGCGCCGGCTTCGTGGCTGGGGTAGAGGCCCAGGACAATGGCGGAAAGGCCGATGCCGACCGCCAGCACGGTGGCGATCCGGTGGTGCGCCGGACGTCCGGAAGAGGTGAACGGGGCTTCGGCATCCTGGCCGAAAATGGAGCGGCCGCGCGTCGAGCGGCGGGAGAACAGACGGTAATCCACGGAATTACCTCATGAAATTTGCAGTAAACTTAGACCTGAACAGCGCCGGGATCAAATTTTGCGCACCACCGGCCCCCGTTCTCCCGGCCTATGTTACTTTTTTTTCCCGCATTGGGTATCGTTCTGGGTTTTTAAACCAGACGCGGTTTCGGAGCAATAACAGATGTCAAAGATTGAAGAGGCCCTCTCCATCATCAAGCGCGGCACCGAAGAGATCCTGCTGGAGGATGACCTCCGCCAGCGGCTTGCCAGTGGCCGCCCGCTGCGGGTCAAGGCCGGCTTCGATCCCACCGCGCCGGATCTCCACCTGGGACACACGGTGCTCATCAACAAGCTGCGCCAGTTCCAGGACCTGGGCCATGAGGTGATGTTCCTCATCGGAGACTTCACCGGGATGATCGGCGATCCCACCGGCAAGAACGTCACCCGCCAGCCCCTGACCCGTGAACAGGTCATCGAGAACGCCCGCACCTACGAGCAGCAGATTTTCAAGATTCTCGATCCCGAGCGCACCCTGGTGATGTTCAACTCCAGCTGGATGGGCGAGATGAATGCCGCCGACCTGATCCAGCTCGCCGCCCGGCACACCGTGGCGCGCATGCTCGAGCGCGAGGACTTCAGCAAGCGCTACGCCGGCGGCCAGCCCATCGCCATCCACGAGTTCCTCTATCCCCTCATCCAGGGCTACGATTCGGTGGCCATGCAGGCGGACGTGGAGCTCGGCGGCACCGACCAGAAGTTCAACCTGCTGGTGGGACGGCAGCTCCAGGAGAGCTTCGGCCAGAAGCCGCAGGTGGTGATCACGCTCCCCATCCTGGAGGGGCTCGACGGCGTGCAGAAGATGTCAAAGTCGCTGGGCAACTACATCGGCATCAACGAGGCGCCGGACGAGCAGTTCGGGAAGATCATGTCCATGTCCGATGACCTCATGTGGCGCTACCTGGAACTGCTCTCCTTCCGGCCGCTGACCGAGATCGAAAAGTGGCGGCGCGAGGTGGAGGAGGGGCTCAACCCGCGGGACGTGAAGTTCCGCCTGGCCGGC
>JAQVKR010000475.1 GCA_028694565.1 Gammaproteobacteria bacterium
CCTGGTGCATCGGTGCGTTGGGATCCGTTCCAATGTCGAGGAGATACTGGGCCATGTCCCGGTGGTTCAGGTAGACGGCGTAGTACAGCGCCGTCTTGCCCTCTCCCTCGACGCCACCGTGATCCGCCAGGACTGCCTCTGCTACGTCATGGAGCGCATCGACCCGGTTCAGGCCGCCGCCTCGGCCTGAGCCGACCCGGGGCGTCCGGTTGCCCCGCAGCCACGGAGGGCGCCGGGGGGGCGAGCAAACCGGCTCGCCGGTGAACCACCGGGCGGGACCCTGCCGGGGTGCGGCAGGGCGCGCCCCGGGACACGGCGCCGGTTGCCCGTGGCGGAATCGTCGCCGGCGATACCATGAACCGCTGATATCTCCGGGCCCTCCGCGCCCTCCGTGGCGGCGTTTCACCGGATTCCGGAAATGCCGGCCAGGTGGCGGCACCGGGGCGTCGCGGTTAAAATAATCCGCTTTCCTCTCCGCTTGCGACTGCCCGATACCATCATGACCACTGTCACCCGCTTCGCGCCCAGCCCCACCGGTTACCTCCACGTCGGCGGCGCGAGAACCGCCCTCTTTTCCTGGCTCCATGCCCGCAAGCACGGCGGCCGCTTCGTCCTGCGCATCGAGGACACCGACCTGGAGCGCTCCACCATCGAGTCGGTGAACGCCATCCTCGAGGGCATGACCTGGCTGGGGCTCGACTACGACGAGGGCCCCTTCTACCAGACCCACCGCTTCGGCGAGTACCGGGCGGTGGTGGACAAGCTGCTCGCGGAGGACAAGGCCTACAGGTGCTACTGCTCCAGGGAGCGTCTCGAGGCGCTGCGCGAGGAGCAGATGGCCAACAAGCTCAAGCCGCGCTACGACGGCCACTGCCGCCATCGCACCGACCATCCCGAGGGGCAGCCTCACGTGGTCCGGCTGCGGAATCCCCAGGACGGCGTGGTGGAGTTCGACGACCTCATCCGCGGCCCCATCACCATCAGCAACGACGAGCTGGACGACCTGATCCTGCTGCGCAGCGACGGCAGCCCCACCTACAACCTGACGGTGGTGGTGGACGATGCCGACATGGGCATCACCCACGTCATCCGCGGTGACGACCACATCAACAACACTCCGCGCCAGATCAACATCCTGCGCGCCATGGGCCGGGACACGCCCAGCTACGCCCACGTGCCCATGATCCTGGGGCCGGACGGCTCGCGCCTGTCCAAGCGCCACGGCGCGGTCAGCGTCATGCAGTTCCGCGACGACGGCTACCTGCCCGAGGCGCTCATCAACTATCTGGCCCGGCTCGGCTGGTCCCATGGCGACCAGGAGATCTTCTCCCTCGACGAGCTGATCCAGAAGTTCGACGTCACCGATGTCAACAAGGCCGCCTCCAGCTTCAACATGGAGAAGCTGCAGTGGCTCAACCAGCACTACATCAAGAACGACGATCCGGCGCGCATCGCCCATCTGCTGAGCCCCCACATCGGGGCGCTGGGCATCGATCCCTGCGAGGGCCCGGCGCTCATCGAGGTGGTCAGGGCCATGCAGGAGCGGGCCAAGACGCTGGTGGAGATGGCCGAGCTGAGCGCCTTCTTCTACCGCGACTTCGAGGACTACGACGAGACTTCGGCGAAGAAGCACCTGCGCCCCGTGGCACTGGAGCCGCTGGAGCGGGTCCGCGCCGCCCTCGCGGCCCTGCCCGAGTGGGCCCCCGAGGCCATCCACGGCTGCGTGGCGGAGGTCTCCGCGGCCCTGGAGCTCGGCATGGGGAAGGTGGCCCAGCCGCTGCGGGTCGCCGTCGTGGGCCGCGCCGCCTCGCCCGGCATCGACGTCACCCTCCATCTGGTGGGGCGCGAGGCCACGCTGCGCCGCGTCGACCGCGCCATCGGCTTCGTCAAGGGCCGTGCCGCCGAGGCGGGCAACTGAATCGATTGACCGCAGATTGACATTGATTGACGTGGATGGATTGGAGGCGTCTGCGGGAACGGAGAGGCTTTTCGCGTTATGACCTATACGGCCGGCGCCCGATAGACCCCCGCCGAATCCACGCCAATCAACGCCAATCAACGCCAATCAACGCCAATCCGCGGTCAACAACATCCAACGGAACCCCGGTCACCATGGCTGCCAACGAAACCGAAAAGAAGAGCAACTTCATCCGCCAGATCATCGACGCCGACCTGGCCGCGGGCCGGGTGCCGGGGGGCGTGGTGCACACCCGCTTTCCGCCGGAGCCCAACGGCTACCTCCACATCGGCCACGCCAAGTCCATCGTGCTCAATTTCGGCATCGCGCGGGACTACGGCGGCCAGTGCAACCTGCGCTTCGACGACACCAATCCCCACAAGGAGAACATCGAGTTCGTCGAGTCCATCAAGGCCGATGTGCGCTGGCTGGGCTACGATTGGGAGGAGCGCCTCTACTACGCCTCCGACTACTTCGAGAAGCTCTACGACTTCGCCGTGGAACTGATCGGCAAGGGGCTGGCCTATGTCTGCGACCTCGACGCCGAGTCGATGCGCGCCCACCGCGGGACCCTCACCGAGCCGGGGCAGGAGAGTCCCTACCGCAACCGCGGCGTGGAGGAGAACCTGGATCTCTTCCGGCGCATGCGGGCCGGCGAGTTCCCGGACGGCAGCCGCACCCTGCGGGCGAAGATCGACATGGCCTCGCCCAACCTGAACCTGCGCGACCCGGTGCTCTACCGGATCCGCCACGG
>JAQVKR010000039.1 GCA_028694565.1 Gammaproteobacteria bacterium
GGGGCGGAACTGCAGGTGGTGGCGGGCGTGGCGGGCGATGGCCGTGCGCCGCGGGTCCATGACGATGAGGGTCTTGCCGGCGCGGACGGCGTTCTTGACGAAGGTGGCGGCCACCGGGTGGTTGTCGGTGGTGTTGGAGCCGATGATGACGATGACGTCGGCCTCGGCCACGTCGGCCACCGGGTTGGACACCGCGCCCGAGCCGATCATCTCCAGCAGCGCCGCCACCGAGGAGGCGTGGCAGAGCCGCGTGCAGTGGTCCACGTTGTTGCTGCCGAAGCCCGTGCGCACCAGCTTCTGGAACAGGTAGGCCTCCTCGTTGGAGCCCTTGGCGGAGCCGAACCCGGCCAGGGACTTCGGGCCGTGCGCAGCACGGATGGCCTTGAGCCCGGAGGCGGCCAGCTCCAGGGCCTCATCCCACTCCGCCTCGCGGAAGCCGCGGAACGGGTGGTCGTGATCGAGCCCGAGCTCCGGCGCCTTGGGCGCGTCGGGCCTGCGGATGAGCGGCTTGGTCAGGCGGTGGCGGTGGTGGACGTAGTCGAAGCCGTAGCGTCCCTTCACGCACAGGCGGCCGTGGTTGGCCGGCCCGTCGCGGCCGGACACGTGGAGTATGCGGTTGCCCTTCACGTGGAAGGTGAGCTGGCAGCCGACGCCGCAGTAGGGGCAGACCGAGTCCACGGCGCGGTCCGGCGTCTCCAGCGCCACGTCGCCGGCCGGCGCCAGCGCGCCGGTGGGGCAGGCCTGGACGCACTCGCCGCAGCCCACGCAGCTGCTCGCGCCCATGGGATCGCCCAGGTCGAAGACGATGTGGGCCCGGTTGCCGCGGGCGGCGTAGCCGATGACGTCGTTGGCCTGGACCTCGCGGCAGGCGCGCAGGCAGCGGGTGCACTGGATGCAGGCGTCCAGGCGCACCGCGATGGCCGGGTGGGAGGCGTCCGCCGCCACCCCGGGGCGGGCCGGGAAGCGCGGCGGCCCCAGCTCCAGCTTGCGGCGCCAGTGGTCGAGCTCGTTGTGCGGCGTGTACGCCGTCTCGGGCATGTCGGAGGCGAGCAGTTCCAGCACCAGCCGCTGGGCGCGGCGGGCGCGCCCGGTGGCGCTGCGGACCGCCATCCCCTCGGTGGGGACGCGGCAGCAGGCGGGCGCCAGCACCCGCTCGCCCTCGATCTCCACCACGCAGGCGCGGCAGTTGCCGTCGGCGCGCTGACCGTCCTGGTGGCAGAGGTGGGGAATCTCCACGCCGTGGCGGCGCGCCGCCTGCAGCAGGGTCTCGCCGGGATTCGCCGTCAGGCTCCGGCCGTCCAGGGTGAAGGTGACGCTGCCGGGGGCGGTCTCGGGGGGCGCGGACACTACTCGATCTCCTCGGGGAAGTGGCGCAGCACGGAGCGCAGCGGGTTGGGGGCGGCCTGGCCCAGGCCGCAGATGGAGGCGTCGCTCATCACCGCGGCGAGCTCCTCCAGCAGGGCGCGGTCCCACACCGGCGCCTCCATGAGGGCGGCGGCCTTGCCGGTGCCCACCCGGCAGGGGGTGCACTTGCCGCAGGACTCGTGGGCGAAGAAGCGCATGGCGTTCAGCGCCGCGGCGCGGGCGCTGTCCCGCTGCGAGAGGACGATGATGGCGGCGGAGCCGATGAAGCAGCCGTGCTCCTCCAGGGTGCCGAAGTCGAGCGGCAGGTCGGCCAGGGCGGCGGGCAGGATGCCGCCGGAGGCGCCGCCCGGGAACCAGGCATGGAGCTCGTGGCCCTCCGCCATGCCGCCGCAGTGCTCGTCGATGAGCTCGCGCAGGGTGATGCCGGCCGGCGCCAGGTGCACGCCCGGCTTGCGCACCCGGCCGCTCACCGAGAAGCTGCGCAGCCCGCTGCGGCCGTGGCGCCCCTGGTCCGCGAACCACGCCGCGCCGCGCTCGAGGATGTCCCGCACCCAGTACAGTGTCTCCAGGTTGTGCTCCAGGGTGGGACGCCCGAACAGGCCCTGCTCGGCGATGTAGGGCGGGCGCAGGCGGGGCATGCCGCGCTTGCCCTCGATGGACTCGATCATGGCCGACTCCTCGCCGCAGATGTAGGCGCCGGCGCCGCGGCGCAGGTGCAGCCCGGGGAGGGCGCAGGGCGGGTCCGCGCGCAGGCGGTCCAGCTCGCGCCCGAGCAGCGCCCGGCAGCCGGCGTACTCGTCGCGCAGGTAGATGTAGACCGCTTCCGCCTCCACCGTGCGCGCGGCCACCAGCAGCCCCTCCAGGAACCGGTGGGGATCGCGCTCCAGGTAGTGGCGGTCCTTGAAGGTGCCGGGCTCGCCCTCGTCGATGTTCACCGCCATCAGCCGCGGGCCCGGGTGGCCGCGCACGATGCGCCACTTGCGCCCGGCGGGGAAGCCGGCGCCCCCGAGGCCGCGCAGGCGGGCGTCCTCCAGGGCGGCGATGACCGCCTCCGCCGTGAGCTCGCCGCTCTCCAGCAGCGCCGGCAGCCGGTAGCCGCCGCCGGCGCGGTAGGCGTCGTAGCCGATGGCCTCGGGCAGCGGCGCCCGGGTGGCGCCGTTTTCCACCGCCCGCGCCACCGCCTCGGGCGTGGCGCGGTCCACCGGGTTCTGTCCCACCACCGCCACGGGCGCCTCCGCGCAGCGGCCCACGCAGGGCACGGCCTGCACCCGCACGCCCGCGCCGAGGGCCGACTTCAGCGCCGCCAGCAGCTCGCCGGCGCCGGCCAGCTCGCAGCTCACCGAGTCGCACACCCGCACCGTCAGCGGCGGCGGGGGCGGCTCGCCGTCCGGCACCGGATCGAAGTGGTGGTAGAAGCTCGCCACCTCGTAGACCTCGGCGGCGGCGAGGTTCAGCTCCTCGGCCAGCGCCGTGAGGTGGGCCGTGGAGAGGTGGCCGTGGGCGTCCTGGATGCGGTGCAGGTGCTCGATGAGCAGGTCGCGGCGGCGGGGGGCGTCGCCCAGCAGGGCGCGCACCTCGCGCAGGGCCCGGGGTTCGGCGGTGCGGCCGCGCGGGCGTCCGCGGGCCCGGCGGGGCCGGTCCGGTGTGGCGCTGGTCAAGTGGTCTCTCCTCGTTGCTGTGATCTGTTTCCGTCCGGAACCGGGGTGCGCCGCGGGCCGTCAGCGCCGGTCGGCGGCCGGGGCGTCGGCGTGCCGCAGGAGGGTGCGCACCGTCTCGGCGATGGTCTCCGGCGGGATGCCGTAGGGCAGCTTGCGCACCAGCCGGCCGCCGGTGTCGATCACGTAGAGATCGGCGCTGTGGTCCACCGGGTAGAAGCCGCTGGCCTCGCGGGGACCGAAGCTGTAGCGCACGCGGTACTGGTCGGCGACGGCGCGGATCGCGTCGGGGCTGCCGGTGAGCGCGGTGATGCGGGGGTCGAACCAGCCCACGTAGTTGCGCAGCACCTCCGCGGTGTCCCGCTCCGGGTCGACGCTCACGAACAGGGGCTGCACCCGGTCGGCCGACTCGCCGAGCTGGCGCAGGGCGGCGGTGACCTCGCCCAGGGTGGTCAGGCAGATGTCCGGGCAGTGGGTGTAGCCGAAGAACAGCAGCACCACCCGGCCGCGCGCCTGCTCCAGGCTGAAGGGGGCGCCGTCGTGGCCGGTGAGGGTGAAGTCCCCGCCCAGGCGCGCCTGGGCCGGGGCGCTGAGCGCGATCAGCAGCGCCAGCAGCGCCGGCCAGGGGCTGAAGTGTCTCATTCTGCGTCTCCCATCGGGTCATCCTGTCTCATTCCGGCCCTCCCCCGGCACGGACCGGGTCGTCGCGGACCGACGATGCAGGATGCGTACCAGCCCGTCCGCGCCCGGCTTCCGCGCGCCGCGCCCCCTCCTGGCGCCCGCGCGGGATCCGGATGGGCCGGGGATCACCGCGCGGCACGCGCGGGTGTCACGCTTTCCGGGCACTCGCGCGGCCAGTCTGTCGCCGCGGTGCCACGCCCGGCCCCCGGCGCCCGGCCGGGGCGATTGTCCTACGCGGTTGCAGGGGCATTGGCATTGAAATTGCCTTTTGTCAGTTTAGGGCTGCCCGTGCGACCGGATGCCGAGGCACGGGCACGGCGGCGCGAGGGTTCACAAATCAACGGCAGCCCCCCAAAGGAATCCGTTTCTGAGCGAGGTGGAGTCAATCATCATGAACAAGCGCAAGATGACTGTGACGCAGAAGTTCCGGCGCAACGCGGCGGTGGCCGCCTTCGGGCTGGGCGCCCTGGCGGTGGGCATGGTGCCGGTGGCGGGCCAGGCCGACGAGACCTGCATGTCCCCCTACATGGCCAAGATCGTCGGCCAGGAGGACTATGTCTACGTCTGGACCCTGGGCATCGAGGGGGTCGGCGACGGCCAGGACAAGCTGGTGACCGTGGACGTGAACCCCAACTCCAGGACCTATGGCCAGGTGGTGAACTCCCTGTCGGTGGGCGGGCGCAACGAGGCCCACCACTCCGGCTTCACCGATGATCGCATGTACCTCTGGGCCGGGGGCCTGGATACCAACAAGATCTTCATCTTCGACGTGCACAGCGATCCCCGCAATCCGACGCTCAGCCGGGTGATCACCGACTTCGTCTCCGAGAGCGGCGGCGTGGTGGGCCCCCACACCACCTACGCCCTGCCGGGCCGGATGATGATCACCGGCCTGTCCAACAACAAGGACCACGGCGGGCGCACGGCCCTGGTGGAGTACACCAACGAGGGCGAGTACGTGGCCACCTACTGGATGCCCACCGACGACAACCTCGGGGGCGCGAAGAAGACCGGCAAGTATGCCGACGGCTACAACTACGATGTGCGGGTGCTGCCGCGGCGCAACTCCATGTTCACCTCCTCCTTCACCGGCTGGTCCAACTACATGATGGACTTCGGCAAGATGCTGAACGACCCGGAGGCGATGAAGCGTTTCGGCAATACCGTCGTGCGCTGGGACCTGCACCAGCGCAAGCCCAAGGAGGTGTTCGACGTGCCCGGCGCGCCGCTGGAGATCCGCTGCGCCTGGCAGCCGGATCACAACTACTGCTTCACCACCACGGCGCTGACCTCCGAGATCTGGCTCATCCACGAAAATGGCCAGGGCGAGTGGAAGGCCGACAAGGTGGGCACCGTGGGCGATCCCTCCAAGGTGCCCCTGCCGGTGGACATCTCCATCAGCAGCGACGACGGCATGCTGTGGGTCAACACCTTCATGGACGGCAAGACCCGCGGCTTCGACATCACCGATCCCTTCAACCCGAAGCAGGTCCACGAGGAGAAGATAGGCGCCCAGGTGAACATGGTCTCCTCCAGCTGGGACGGCAGGCGCCTCTACTACACCAGCTCGCTGCTCGCCAACTGGGACAAGAAGGGCGGGGACAACGAGCAGTATCTCAAGCTCTACGAGTGGGACGGCAAGAATCTCGCCAAGAAGTTCGAGATCGACTTCATGAAGGAGAACCTCGGCCGCGCCCACCAGATGCGCTTCGGCGCCTACAGCCTGTACGCCGGCAAGCCCGCGGAGGGCGGCCGGGTCGCCCAGGGCGACTGATCCGGGCCGTGACCGGACCCGCGAGGGGTCCGGCGGCAGACCCGCGGAGCCGCTCCCCCCGGGGGGAGCGGCTCCCTTGGCGACGGGCGGCCCGAAACCCGCGCCGGAGAGGCGGCGCGGCGACGGGCCGCGTGACACGAGGATGCGACAGGCATGAGCGCTTCATTGCGAAACTTCACCACCGGGGCCGCGCTGCTGGGCCTCGCACTGGCCGCGCCGGTCCATGCCGACCAGCGCGACACCGAGCCGCCCGGGGCGGGGGCGGAGATCCAGGCGCCTTTCTACACCGGCGTCGACTACGAGCCGCCGCCGCCCGGCAGCTACCGGCTGCCCCCCCTCGGGAGCGCCGCCGACGGGGAGGTTCTCGCCAGCGACGGCAGCCGCCTGCGGCTGCACGATCTGTTCGATGGCCGCTATGTCCTGCTCAGCTTCATCTACAGCCACTGCAGCGATACCAACGGCTGCCCCCTGGCCACCGCCGTGCTGCACCGGATGCAGAAACTGATGGCGGAGGATCCGCAGCTGGCGGAGAACCTGCGCCTGGTGAGCCTCTCCTTCGATCCCGAGTTCGACACGCCCGAGGCGATGGAGCTCTACGGCGCGGCATTCCGGGACGGCCCCGGCGACTGGCGCTTTCTCACCACCGCCTCCCAGCGGCAGCTGGATCCGCTGCTCACCGCCTACGGCCAGCCGGTGATCCGCGACCTGGACGCCGAGGGCCGGCCCCTCTCGAGCTTCTCCCACATCCTGCGGGTCTTCCTCGTCGATCGCGAGCGGCGCATCCGCAACATCTACAGCGTGGCCTTCCTCTACCCGAAGCTCATCGTCAACGACGTGAAGACCCTGCTGCTGGAGGAGCGGGCGGAGGGGCCGCCGAGGATCTCCGCCGAGCCGGCCGGGCTGCCGGACCGCTACCGCCCCGGCGACTACAAGGAGGGCTACGAGAGCGCGGACTACGCCACCCGCAGCCTGGCGGTGGAGAACCGGCACGGGCGGCCGGCGGACCTGCTGGCGCTGGTGGAGCGCACCCCGCTCGGGCTGCCGCCGGTGCCGGTGCCGGCGGCCAACCCGGTGTCCCGCGAGAAGCTGGAGCTGGGGCGCAAGCTCTTCTACGACCGCCGCCTCTCCAGCAACGACACCTTCTCCTGCGCCATCTGCCATATCCCGGAGCAGGGCTTCACCAGCCACGAGCTGAGCACGGCGGTGGGAGTGGAGGGGCGCACCGTGCGGCGCAACTCGCCCACCCTCTACAACGTCGCCTACGCCGAGCGGCTGTTCCACGACGGGCGCGAATTCTCGCTGGAGCACCAGGTCTGGGGTCCCCTGCTGGCCCGCAACGAGATGGCCAACCCCTCCATGGGCTGGGTGCTGGAGAAGATCCGCCGCATGCCCGACTACGGCGGGCTGTTCGAGGCGGCCTTCCCCGGGCGCGGCCTCGACGCCGAGACCCTCGGCGAGGCGCTGGCCACCTACCAGCGCGCGCTGGTCTCCGGCAACTCTCCCTTCGACCGCTGGCGCTACGGCGGCGAGGCGGAGGCGCTCGGGCCGGCCGCCCGGCGCGGCTTCGAGCTGTTCACCGGGAAGGCGGGCTGCGCGGCCTGCCACACGGTGGGCGATGATTACGCCCTGTTCACCGACAACGGGATGCACAACACCGGCGTCGGCTACCGCGAGTCCATGCGCCGGCCGCCGGAGAGGAAGCCGGTGCTGCTGGCGCCGGGGGTCACGGTGGAGGTGGACATGGCGGTGGTGGAAGCGGTCTCCGAGCGTCCGCCCGGCGACGTGGGGCTCTACGAGGTGACCCAGGACCCGGGCGATCGCTGGAAGTACCGCACGCCCATGCTGCGCAACGTGGCCCTCACCGCCCCCTACATGCACAATGGCTCGCTGGGCACCCTGCGGGAGGTGGTGGCGTTCTACAACCGCGGCGGGGTGGGCAACGAGCTGCTCTCGCCCCTCATCCGTCCGCTCGGCCTCACCGGGCGGGAGATGGACGACCTGGTGGCCTTCCTGGAATCCCTGACCGGGGACAACGTGGAGCTCATCATCGCCGACGCCTTCGCCGCACCCGTGGGAGACATCACCCGTGACGATCCGAGCTGGAGCCATGAGAACCGCCTGCGCTAGCCCGGGCTTCCCGGCGCCCGCCGCCGTGGGAGGACGGAGGCCGGGGGCTTTGCGCGGCCTGCTGCTGGGCCTGCTGATGCTCGCCGCCGGCAGAGCGCCGGCGGCGGCTGGCGAGGGGATGCGGCCGGTGGAGGGCCGGCCGGCCGCCGCCCCCCTGGCGCTGCCCGACCTGGAGGGCGGCACCGTGCGCCTGGCGGACCTGCGGGGACGCTGGGTGCTGGTGAACTTCTGGGCCGCCTGGTGCGCCCCCTGCCGCCGGGAGATGCCCTCGATGGAGCGGGCCTGGCGCACCCTGCGGCCCGCGGGGCTGGAGCTGCTGGCGGTGCACGCGGGCCCCAGCGCCGCCGCCGCGCGGAAGTTCCTCGACCAGGTGCCGGTGGGCTTCACCGTGGTGGTGGACGAGGCGCTCGGGGTCGCCGGCTGGGACATCCCCGGGCTGCCGGTCACCTACCTGGTGGACCCGCGGGGCCGCCTGGCGGCGGTGGCCGTGGGGGACCGCGAGTGGGACAGCCCGGCGATGATCGCGCGCCTGCGCGAGCTGATGGGGGCGGAAGGGGACTGAGGCCGCCCCTCAGCGCGCCCCGGCGCGCACGATGGCCTGGATGTCCGTGGCCATGATCCGGGGAGCGTGGGGCGCGCCGTACAGCGCGTGGAGCCCACCCCGGGGGTTGGTGAGGAGGATGGCCGCGGAGGGATCCACCAGGTAGCCCATGGCGCTGCCGGGCGCCTCCACCCGTTCGTAGCGGATGCCCACCTGCCCGGCCAGGGCGCGCAGCGCCGCCGGCGCGCCCGTGGCGCCGAGGAACGATTCGTGGAAGTAGGGGACGTAGGCGGTCAGCCGCTCCGCGGTGTCCCGCCCGGGGTCCACCGAGATGAAGACGGTCCGGTAGGGGGTGTCCGGATCCTCCGCCGCCAGCAGGTGCCGCACCTGGGCCAGGTTGGCGAGCGCGGTGGGGCAGACGTCCGGGCAGTGGGTGTAGCCGAAGGCGAGCAGGCTCCAGCGGCCCCTGAGGGCGTCCAGGGTGAAGGGCGTTCCGTGGTGGTCGGTGAGGCTGAAGGGGGCCAGGGCCTTCGGCGAGGGCAGCAGGGTGGCCTGGCCGAGGGCCGGCTGCGGGGCGGCCGCCGCCGCGGGCGCCGCTCGCTCGCCCGCTTCCCGCGGGCCTCCCAGGGCGTAGGCCAGCCCGAGGGCGATCGCCGGCAGCAGCGCGGCCAGGAGCCACAGATACGCCCCGGGCCGTGCCGGTGCCGCGGTGTTCGCCGTCATCGTCTTCATGCCAGTCCTCTCCTCTGTGGCACCGTCATTGCCGCCGCCTCTTCCGGCGCCCGGGGCGTGCGCGGCAACGCCGCGGGGACCGGCCCCGGATCCGCCTCGGCCCCGAGAACAGGGCGCGAGGAATTCCACACCACCAGCAGGCTGCTGGTGGCCATGGCCAGGGCGGCGAAGAGCGGGTTGAGCAGGCCGCTCACGGCCAGCGGGATGGCCACCGCGTTGTAGAGCAGGGCCCAGCCGATGTTCTGCCGGACCCGGAGGCGGGTGGTCCGGATCAGATCGAGAGCGGTGAAGATCCGCTCCAGCCGGTCGCCCGGTATGACGATGTCGGCGGCCTCCGCCGCCAGCGGCGTGGGGGCGCCGAAGGCGATGCCGAGATCGGCCGCCGCCAGCGCCGGGGCGTCATTGCTGCCGTCGCCCACCATCACCACCCGTCCTTCGGTCCGGAGCTGCCGCACCACCGCCGCCTTCGCCTCGGGGGGCAGTCCGGCGTGGAAGGCGTCCACGCCCTCCTCGTAGCCGCTCGGGTGCTCCGCCCCGGTGAGCAGTACGACCCGGTGGCGCCGGCGCAGCCGGGCCAGGACCGCCGCCCACTCGGGCCGCTGGCTGTCGCGGGTGATCACGGCGCCCCGGGCGCCGCCCTCCCAGCCCACGAAGGAGACGACCCCCTCGCCGGGCAGGCGGGCGGCGGCCGCGGCGGCCAGCGGCGCCGGAATGTCCCAGCCGAGCTGCGTGAAGAGCCCGCGGCTGCCCACCACCACGCGCCGTCCGGCCACCCGCGCCTCGGCGCCCCTGCCGGGGTGGAGCCGGAGGGTGTCGGCCACGAGGCGGGTGTCGAGCGCGGCGATGGCCGCGGCGATGGGGTGGGTGGAGAGACGTTCCACCGCGGCCGCCAGGGCGGCGGTCTCCGGCGGCCCCAGCACCTCCACCACGCTCATGCGCCCGGTGGAGAGGGTGCCGGTCTTGTCCAGGGCGACGGTGTCGAAGCGCGGCGGCTTGGCGAACGTGTCGGCGCTGGTGACGAGAATGCCCCGGCGCAGGGCGCTGCCCACCGCGTTGGCGGTGGTGAGCGGAATGGCCAGCCCGAAGGTGCAGGGGCAGGAGACGATGAGGGTCGCCAGCCCGGCCAGCAGGGCCGCTCCCGGCGCCGCTCCGCCCAGCAGCAGCGAGCCGGCCACCAGCGCCGCGAGCCCGAGCACCACCGGGACGAAGAAGCGGGCGATGCGATCGGCGAAGCCCTGGACGCCGGCGCTGGAGCCTTGGACGTTCCAGAGCAGGCGCGCCAGGTGCTCGACGCGGCTGGTCACCGCCGCGCCCACCGCGATCTCCAGCTCGCCTTCCACCAGCCGGGTGCCGCCGAGGACCGTGTCGCCCGTGCCGCGGGCCCGGGGGAAGGGCTCGCCGGTGAGCAGGGATTCGTTCACCGCTCCCTGGCCCGCGTGGACGGTGCCGTCCACCGGAATCGGCTCGCCGGGGCCCACCAGCACCCGGTCGCCCGGCCGCAGCTGGTGGATCTCGATCTCCTTCACCGTGCCGTCGCGGCGGGCGCGGGCCCGCGGCGTCCAGGCCTCCAGCAGGCGGCTCAGCTCCCGGGTGGCCTCCACCTTCGCCGCGCGCTCGAAGTGGCGGCCCAGGGTCACCACCGCCACGATCACGGCGGCCACGTCGAAGTAGAGATGGGGCCCGCCGCTGAAGATCTGGCCCACGCTGTAGCCGTAGGCGGCCAGGATGGCGATGGCCAGCAGGTTGTCCATGTTGGGCATCCGCGCCCGCAGCCCGATCCAGGCGCCGCGCAGGATGGGGGCGCCGACCAGGAAGACCTGCAGGGTGGCGAGCACCAGCAGCGCCCGCGGGGCGGCGTAGAAGGCGAGCCAGCCCACCGGGGCCAGCTCCTCCAGGGCCACCAGGCCGAGATCGACCGGGTAGTAGAAGGCCGCGTAGAGCATCATCACCATGCCGGCGAGGCTGGCGCCGCCGATGACCCGCGCCAGCTCGCGGGTCTCGTCCGGCTCCGGCGCGGGTTCGCCGCGCAGCCGGGCGCGGTAGCCGCCGATGCTCAGTGCGGCGGACAGATCCGCCTCGGCGATGCGGGCCGGGTCGTAGACCACCCGGGCGGTGGAGGTGGCGTAGCTGGTGCTCACCGAGAGGATGCCGTCCACCCGGGCGGCGCGGTGCTCGATGAGGTACTCGCAGGAGGAGCAGTGCATCCCGTCGATGCGCAGGAAGGCCTCCACGCCCTCGGGCGGATGCGCGGGCGCGGGCGCCGCCGCGGCGGCCTTCCCGGCGGTGGCGAGGATCCCCTCGCCGAAGGTGCGGAACACCGCGCTGCAGCCGTAGCAGCAGAAGGGCTGGCCCGCCTCCATGACGGGAGGTGCCGGGGTGGGTGCGCCGCAGAGCCTGCAGTCCATGGTCGCGCCGTGGTCAGCCGAGGAGCCAGACGTCGAGCACCGTCGCCAGGAGCAGGGCGCTGAGCTGGACCAGGGAGGCGAAGAAGCTCCCCATCGCCACCCGCGGCGAGGCATCCCCCACCATCTGCAGGTTGCGGTAGATGAAGTAGCACCCGCCCCCGGCGGCTCCGAGCAGGTAGATCCAGCCCATGCCGTGGAAGACGGGCAGCAGGGAGACGATCACCAGCACCACCGTGTTGGCCAGCACGGCCCGGGCGGCCACGGCGTTGCCGG
>JAQVKR010000476.1 GCA_028694565.1 Gammaproteobacteria bacterium
GCTCCTTCGACGGCATCACGGGCTCCTCGGTCCTCTTGGTTCACCACCAAGTTACCCGAGTACCCAGGCCTGGATGAAGCACGATTCCCGGAGATGTGCGAAGAACCTTTTTTTTGCCCGCGCCTCTTCGACGGCGCGGTCCTGCGAGGCGGCGGGGAGTGCGGCGATCGCCTCAAGCCACGGGCACGGATACGGAGCGGCTCCGCCGGCGGGGCCGGGATGCCGCGCCTGCGTGGATGGGGACGCGGTCGGTCCGCATGAGCGGGCGCCGCCGGCGGCTTAACGGGCAAGGGGCCCGTGCGGGCCCCTTGCTCGGGTGGCGGGGTGGCGGCTCAGCGCGAGCCGCGGTTGTCGATGAGGTCGTTGACCACGGCGGGATCCGCCAGGGTGCTGGTGTCGCCGATGGTGTCCAGTTCGTTGGCGGCGATCTTGCGCAGGATGCGGCGCATGATCTTGCCCGAGCGGGTCTTCGGCAGGCTCGGCGCCCACTGGATGATGTCCGGCGTGGCGATGGGGCCGATCTCGCTGCGCACCAGGGTGACGAGCTCG
Source organism: Gammaproteobacteria bacterium (assembly GCA_028694565.1). Classification (GTDB taxonomy): domain Bacteria; phylum Pseudomonadota; class Gammaproteobacteria; order DSM-26407; family DSM-26407; genus Thioalbus. The sequence continues at coordinate 550 of JAQVKR010000476.1, forward strand.
TGCTTCAGCTCGCTGGTCGGCTCCACGCCGGCCATCAGGGTGACGTAGGCGTAGATGCCCTGGCCCTTGATGTCGTGGGGGAAGCCCACCACGGCGGCTTCGGCGACGTCCTCGTGCAGCACCAGGGCGCTCTCCACCTCGGCGGTGCCCATGCGGTGGCCGGAGACGTTGATGACGTCGTCCACGCGGCCGGTGATCCAGTAGAAGCCGTCCTCGTCGCGACGGGCGCCGTCACCGGTGAAGTAGGTGCCGGGATAGGTCTTGAAATAGGTGTCGATGAAGCGCTGGTGGTCGCCGTAGACGGTGCGCATCTGGCCCGGCCAGGGGCGGGTGATCACCAGGTTGCCCTCGGTGGCGCCCTCCAGCACGTTGCCCTCGGCGTCCATCAGCGCCGGCACCACGCCGAAGAAGGGAAGGGTGGCGGAGCCGGGCTTGAGCGGGATCGCGCCGGGCAGCGGGGTGATGAGAATGCCGCCGGTCTCGGTCTGCCACCAGGTGTCCACGATGGGGCAGCTCTCCTTGCCCACCTTGTGGTAGTACCACTCCCAGGCCTCCGGGTTGATGGGCTCGCCCACCGAGCCGAGCAGGCGCAGGCTCTCGCGGCTGGTCTTCTCCAGCGGCTCGTCGCCCAGGCGCATCAGCGCGCGGATGGCGGTGGGGGCGGTATAGAAGATGTTCACCTTGTGCTTGTCGACCACCTGCCAGAAGCGGCTGCCGTCGGGGTAGTTGGGCACCCCCTCGAACATCAGGGTGGTGGCGCCGTTGGCCAGCGGTCCGTAGAGGATGTAGGAGTGGCCGGTGACCCAGCCCACGTCGGCGGTGCACCAGTAGATGTCGCCGTCGTGATAGTCGAAGACGTACTTGTGGGTCATGGCGGCGTAGAGCAGGTAGCCGCCGGAGGTGTGCAGCACGCCCTTCGGCTTGCCGGTCGAGCCGGAGGTGTAGAGAACGAACAGGGGATCCTCGGCGTCGACCTGCTCGGGCTCGCAGACGGCCTCGGCGCCCGCCATGGCCTCGTGATACCAGACATCCCGCTCGTCGTGCCAGGGAATGTTGCCGCCGGTGCGCTTCACCACCAGCACCGAGTGGACGTTGGGGCACTCCAGCAGGGCCTTGTCGACGTTGTTCTTGAGCGGCACCTTCTTGCCGCCGCGCAGGCCCTCGTCGGAGGTCACCACCACGCGGCAGTCGGAGTCGAGGATGCGGTCCTTGAGCGCCTCGGGGGAGAAGCCGCCGAAGACCACCGAGTGGATGGCGCCGATGCGGGCGCAGGCGAGCATGGCCACCGCCACCTCGGGGATCATGGGCATGTAGATGGAAACCCGGTCGCCCTTCTTCACCCCGCGCGACCTGAGGACATTGGCGAACCGGTTCACCTCCCCGTGCAGCTCGCGGTAGGTGATCCGGCGGTCATCGCTGGGGTCGTCGCCCTCGAAGATGATGGCCACCTGGTCACCACGGGCCTCCAGGTGACGATCGAGGCAGTTGTAGCTGACGTTGAGCTTTGCGCCGTCGAACCAGCGGATGTGGGCCTTGTGGTAGTCCCAGTCCAGCACCTTGTCCCAGGGCTTGTCCCAGGTGAGGAACTGTTCGGCCTGTTCCGCCCAGAAGCCTTCGGGATCGTCCACGGAACGCTGGTACATCGCCCGGTACTGCTCGGTGTTGATGTGGGCGTTGGCTGCGAACCCAGCCGGCACATCGTAGGTCTTGACCTCGGACATGGAACGCTCTCCTTTGGTTGTGGGGTCCGGCTCGCCGGCCGGTGGACACCCCGATTCGTTATCTGTCTTGTTGTCCGGCCGGGTGCCGGGCGACCGCCGCGGCGCCTATATCCATACCCGGCCGCATGCAGGCTCGGGACGGCAACCGGCGGGTGCGGGCCGCGGCGCCCCGTGCGCTCCGCCGTGATGCCGGAAGCCGGTCACGCGGGTGACAGGAGACCGGGCTGTGCCCCGAACCCGTATGGAGTCCGGTGCGCTGGTCCGGACGGTGCCCGAATGGCGGGACGCTGGAGAAGAGGCGGCGGAAGGAGCGGCGCGCCGTGGCCCGGCCCCTTTCCGTTCCCGCGCCCGGCGCCGCTGACGGTCGGTTAGTGTCGGCGCGCAGGGTCATTTCCCCCATCCTGCGTGGCGGCGGCCGGGCCGAAAACCGAATACCC
>JAQVKR010000477.1 GCA_028694565.1 Gammaproteobacteria bacterium
GCGACCTGGCGCAGGCGGACGCCGGCCAGAAGGCGGCCCGCCGGGAGATCCACGAGCAGCTGCAGCTGGCCCTGCAGGACTTCGGGCGCTACCAGTTCAACACCGTGGTGGCCGCGTGCATGAAGATCCTCAACGCCCTGTACGCGATGCCACCCTGCGGGGAACTCCCCGAGCCCTCGCAAAAGGTTTACGAGCTGACCGTGGCCGAGGGCTACGGCATCCTGCTGCGCCTGCTCTATCCCGTCACCCCCCACGCGGCCCACCGGCTGTGGTCCGGGCTCGGCTACGGCGGGGAGATCCTCGACGCCGGGCTGCCGTCGGTGGACGAGGCGGCCCTGGCCCGCGACACCCTCGAGGTGGTGGTGCAGGTGAACGGCAAGCTGCGCGGCCAGGTCTCGGTGCCCGCCGGCGCCGACAAGGCGGCGGTGGAGGCCGCGGCCCTGGCCGACGGCAACGTGCAGCGCTTCATCGAGGGCAAGCCGGTACGCCGCGTCATCGTGGTCCCCGGCAAGCTGGTTAATATCGTCGTCTGACCTGGAGGAAGAGCCGGTGCGCCATTCCCTGCCTGAATCACCCGGAACCACCCGGCCCGGCCGCGGGCGCCCGGGCCGGTCCGCCGGATTGCTGGGCATCGCCCTCCTCGCCCTGCTGCTCTCCGCCTGCGGCTTCCAGCTGCGCGGCAGCCAGCCCCTGCCCGCGGCGCTGGTGGCGGTCAACCTGCAGGTTCCCCCCGGCGAGCCGGACCTGCAGCGGGACCTGCGCCGCGCCCTGGAGGCCCGCGGCACCCGGGTGGCCGAGGCGGCGGACGCCTCCACCCTGCACATCCTCGGCGCCCGCTACGACCGCCGCATCCTCAGCATCGGCCCGGACGGCAAGGTGCGCGAGTACGAGCTCCGCTACGAGGTGCGCTTCGCCCTGCAGCCCGCCGGCGCGGAGGAGCGCGCGCCGGTGCGCAGCGTCACCGTGCTGCGCGACTACAGCTACAGCGAGCTGCGGGTGCTGGGCAAGGACGAGGAGCGCGATCTCCTGCGCACCGAGATGCGGCGCGAGGCGGTCAACCGCATTGTGAACCAGCTCAGCCACTGATGCGCCTGCGCCCCGAGCAGCTGGACGGGCACCTGAAGAAAGGCCTGGCGCCCGCCTACCTGGTGAGCGGCGACGAGCCGCTCGCGGTCATGGAGTCCTGCGACGCCATCCGCGCCGCCGCCCGCGCCGCGGGCTTCGAGGAACGGGAGGTGTTCCACGTCGAGGCCGGGTTCGACTGGAACCGCCTGCTGGAGTCGGCCAACAGCCTCTCCCTGTTCGCCACCCGCCGCATCATCGAGCTGCGCCTGGAGGGCGCCAAGCCCAAGGGCGCCGGGCCCGACGCGCTGAAGGAATACGCCGCCCGCCCGCCCGCCGACACGGTGCTGCTGGTGATCACCGGCAAGCTGGACGCCGCGGCCCAGAAAAGCGCCTGGCACCAGGCCCTGGAGAAGATCGGGGTGGCGGTGGCCGCCTGGCCGGTGGAGCCCGCCCGCCTGCCCGGGTGGGTGGCGCAGCGCATGCGGGCGCTGGGGCTGCAGCCCGATCCGGAGGCCGCCCGGCTGGTGGCCGAGCGGGTCGAGGGCAACCTGCTGGCGGCCGCGCAGGAGATCGAGAAGCTGCGCCTGCTCCACGGCCCCGGCCCCGTGGACGCCGCGGCGGTGGCCGCGGCGGTGGCCGAGAGCGCCCGCTACGACGTGTTCGCCTTCGCCGACGCGGCGCTGGGCGGCGACCCCGGCCGCGCCGCCCGGGTGCTGGCCGGATTGCGGGGCGAGGGGGTGGACCCCACCCTGGCGCTCTGGGCGCTGTCCCGGGAGCTGCGCCTGCTGGCGGGCCTGGCGGGCGCCGTGGCCCTGGGCCGGCGCCTGGAGCAGGCGCTGCAGGCCCAGCGGGTGTGGGATCGGCGCAAGCCCCTCTACCAGCAGGCCCTGAGGCGGGGCGACGCCGACCACTGGCAGCGGCTGCTGCAGCGCTGCCAGCGGGTGGACCGCATCAACAAGGGACAGGCTCCCGGCAACGCCTGGGACGCCCTGCAGGACCTGGCCCTGGCCATGGCCGGAGCGGCCGTGCCGGTCACCGGTTTCCCGGCGCGGGCCATCTGAACCGGCCCCCCGGACCCGGCGACCGGTCCCCGGCCACCGCCCCCCTTTCCGCTCCCGCCACGGGGGGTTACCATATTCCCCTCGAACCGGACGACCGAATGGCCAAGATCATGACCGTACCCGCCGATACCGCCCAGCTGGACGTGCGCGCCTACATGAGCGATGTGGGCCGCCAGGCCCGCGAGGCCTCCCGCGCCATGGCCCGCGCCGGGACCCGCGCCAAGGACGCCGCCCTGCTGGCCGTCGCCGAGCAGCTGCTGGCGAACGAGGCGGCGCTGCTGGCGGCCAACGCCCGCGACCTGGAGCAGGGCCGCGCCGCCGGGCTCGACGCCGCGCTGCTCGACCGCCTCACCCTCGACGCCGCCGGCGTCGCCGGCATGGCCGAGGGGCTGCGCCAGATCGCCGCCCTGCCCGACCCGGTGGGCGAGATCACCGACATGAACTACTGCCCCTCCGGCATCCAGGTGGGGCGCATGCGGGTGCCGCTGGGGGTCATCGGCATCATCTACGAGTCGCGCCCCAACGTGACCGCGGACGCCGCCGCCCTGTGCCTCAAGTCCGGCAACGCGGCCA
>JAQVKR010000478.1 GCA_028694565.1 Gammaproteobacteria bacterium
ACGATGGGGTTGATGCGGATTTCGCGGATGCTCTCCTGCGGCTCTGTCATGGGTCTCCTCCCCGAGGCTGTGGCGGGCCCGGGTGAGCATACCCCAGCCGCCGCCGGGGCGGGGCATAAAGTATCAATACGGGCATAGTCCGGCCTTATTGAAATCAATCGGTTCCGGCTGCATGGCAGAACCCGCCTTGTCACGGGGTTGGCGCCCCATTAACATCTTCAGTTTATCCAACCTCGCTGGAGACCTTCCATGTTTCAAGGCAGTATGGTGGCGCTTGTCACGCCCATGCGCGCGGATGGCGCCGTGGACGAGGATTCGCTGCGCAAGCTGGTCGATTTCCACGTGGAGAACGGCACCGACGCCATCGTCGCCGTCGGCACCACGGGCGAGTCGTCGACCCTGGAGGAGCGCGAGCACTGCGAGGTCATCCGCATGGTGGTGGAGCAGGTCGCCGGGCGGCTGCCGGTCATCGCCGGAACCGGGGCCAACTGCACCCGCGAGGCCATCGCGCTGACGCGCTGCGCGATGGAGGCCGGGGCCGATGCCTGCCTGCTGGTCACGCCCTACTACAACAAGCCCACCCAGGAAGGCCTCTATCTCCACTACAAGGCCATCGCCGAGGCCGTGCCGATCCCGCTGATCCTCTACAACGTGCCCGGGCGCACCGCCTGTGACATGCTGCCGGAGACGGTGGAGCGGCTGTCCCATATCTCCAACATCGTGGGCATCAAGGAAGCCACCGGCAACCTGGATCGGGGCCGGCGCATCCTCGAGCTCTGCGGCGAACGGCTCGATCTCTACAGCGGCGACGACGCCACGGCGATGGAGCTCATTCTGCTGGGCGCCAAGGGCAACATCTCGGTCACCGCCAACGTGGCCCCGAGGCAGATGCATGAGCTCTGCGCCGCGGCCAATGCCGGCGACCGGGAGACGGCGAGCGCCATCAACGACCGGCTCATGCCTCTGCACAAGAAGCTGTTCGTGGAGGCGAATCCCATCCCGGTCAAGTGGGCCCTGTACGAGATGGGCCTGATTCCCCCCGGCATCCGCCTGCCGCTCACCTTCCTCTCCGAGCCGAACCGGCCGGTGGTGCGCGAGGCGATGCAGGCCGCTGGTATCCTCTAAGTGACAGAATGACAGGGAAGGGCGCAAGTTGACTATGAATACGAGACTGAACAAGTGGGTGGGGCCGCTCGCGGCGGCCGCGCTCGCCCTGGCGTTGAGCGGTTGCGGCAGTTCGTTCTCCGTCTTCGGGGAGAACGGCATCGTGAAGGACCGTGGGGCGGACTACAAGCAGGCCCGCACCGAATCCTCGCTGGAGATCCCGCCCGATCTCTCCAGCTCCAGCATCGACGAGGCGATGGTGGTGCCGGACATCAATCCGCGCAGCACCGCCACCTACTCCCAGTATGCCGCCGAGCGCAGCGGGCCGCGCGCGGCCCAGACCCAGGCCGCCGTGCTGCCGGAGAACCCCGACATCCGCGTGGTGCGCGACGCCGACCGGCGCTGGCTGACGGTGAATGCCGCCCCGGAGGCCGTCTGGCCGCGCATCCGCGAGTTCTGGCTCCAGGCCGGGTTCCTGCTCAAAATCGACGATCCCCAGACCGGCATCCTGGAGACCGACTGGGCGGAGAATCGCGCCGATATCCCCAAGGGCTTCATCCGCGAGATGCTGGGCAAGGTGTTCGAGCAGCTCTACTCCTCCGCCACCCGGGACAAGTTCCGCGTGCGCCTGGAGCGGGGTCAGCGCGACGGCACCACCGAGATCTACCTGACCCACTTCGGCGTCGAAGAGGTGGTCACCGGCGGCGCCACGCCCGCCTCGGAAACCGGCACCGTCTGGAAGCGGCGGCCCCGTGAGCCCGAGCTCGAGGCCGAGATGCTCAACCGGCTGATGGTCTACCTCGGCACCGAGGAGCGGCAGGCCCGCGCCCTGCTCGCCGCCGGCGAGGGTCAGGCGGAGCAGGCCCAGCGGCCCCGCGCGGCGCTGTCCCGGGGCGCCGACGGGCTGGCCGTGCTGGCGATGGAGGACGATTTCTCCCGTGCCTGGCGCCGGGTGGGCATCGCACTGGACCGCACCGGCTTCACGGTGGATGACCGTGACCGCTCCCGCGGCATCTACTACGTGCGCTACAACGATCCGCTTGCCGACACCAAGAAGAAGGAGGGCCTGCTGTCCAAGCTCGCCTTCTGGCAGGACGACGAAGAACCCGGCGCCAAGGGCACCAGCTACCTGGTGCGGCTGGTCACCGGGGACGGGACCGGCACCCGCGTCGTGGTCCTCGACGAGGCGGGGCAGCCGGAGCGCAGCGACACCGCCTATCGCATCCTGAGCCTGCTGGAAGAACAGCTCAAGTAGTGCGCTTCGCCTCGCTGGGCAGCGGCAGCCGCGGCAATGGAACCCTCGTGGAGGAGGGTTCCACCCGCCTGCTGATCGACTGCGGCTTCTCGGCGCGTGAAACCGAACGGCGCCTGGCCCGCCTGGGCCGGGCGCCGGAGGATCTGAGCGCGCTCCTGGTCACCCACGAGCATGGCGATCACCTGCGGGGTGTCGGCGTGCTGGCCCGGCGCTACCGGCTCCCGGTCTGGATGACGCCCGGGACCCATGCCGCCTGCGCCGGCGGGGAGATTCCGCGCCTCGAACTGTTCAATGCCCATGAGCCCTTCGCCCTGGGGGCGATCGAGGTCACTCCCTATC
>JAQVKR010000479.1 GCA_028694565.1 Gammaproteobacteria bacterium
GCGAGCACCAGCCGGCCCTCGGCGTCGGTGTTGCCCACCTCCACGGTGAGGCCCTTGCGGGTGCGCAGGATGTCGCCGGGGCGGAAGGCGTCGCCGGAAATGGCGTTCTCCACCGCCGGCACCAGGACCCGCAGCCGCACCGGCAGGCCGGTGTCCATCACCAGCCGCGCCAGTCCCAGCACGGTGGCCGCGCCGCCCATGTCCTTCTTCATGTTGCGCATGCCGCTGGCCGGCTTGATGTCCAGCCCGCCGCTGTCGAAGCAGACCCCCTTGCCCACCAGGGTCACCTTCGGCGCATCCGCCTCGCCCCAGGTGAGGTCGATGAGGCGCGGGGCGCGCAGGGCGGCGCGGCCCACGGCGTGGACGGCCGGGTAGCCGGCGCTGAGCAGATCATCGCCCACGATGGCGCGGAAGCCGGCGCCGAACTCGGCCGCCAGGGCCTCGGCGGCCGCGGCCAGCTCCGCCGGTCCCATCTCCGCCGCCGGGGTATTGACGAGATCCCGGGTCAGGGTCACGGCGGCGGCGCTCTTGCGCGCCAGCTCCGCATCCGCCCCGGCCGGCGGCACCAGCGCCGTCTCCGCGGCGGGCTTTTCCGCCGGGCGCTTGAAGCGGTCGAAGCGGTAGCCGCCCAGCAGCCAGCCGGTCGCCAGGGCGGTGGCCTTGTCCGCCGGCGGCTCGGCGGCCAGGCGATAGGCGCCGCCGGGCAGCAGGGCCGGGAGCCCGGCCAGGCTCCAGAGGCCGAGCGGCTGCTCCACTCCCGCGAGCGCGCCGCCGAGCCCGCCCGGGCCGGGCAGCGGCAGCACCTTGCCCGCCTCGGCGGTGAATCCGGTGCTCCGCACCCAGGCGGCGGTGGCCTCCGGCTGGGATGCGAGCCAGCTCTCGAGGCCCGCGGCGGTGACGAGGTGGAGGGGCAGGGCGGTGGCGTCGGCGGCGGCCAGGGTCGCGGGCACGGTCGGGCTCCTTCAGGGCTTCCGGCGTATGGAAAGAGGGATTAAACCACGAAGGACGCGAAGGACACGAAGGTTTGTTGTCTCTCGCGCGGCGGTAGCTTGTGCGCTCGCGCAGTCCTTTGGCGGCACTGCAGAATGGTGGAGCCCGCTTGGTGTTTCCGGCAGTCCAACACGGATTTTCACCCCGCCCAGGCGCCGTCCGGGTTTGGCCGGTGCCCGCCTCCTCGGGCCCTTCGTGGTTGAGAAACAGGACCTCCTGGCGCCCCTACGCCGGCTCGATCTCCTCGAGGGTGGGGTAGTCGGTGTAGCCGTGCTCGCCGCCGCCGTAGAAGGTGTCGGGATCGGGCGGGTTGAGGGGGGCGTTGCGGCGCAGGCGCTCGGGCAGATCGGGATTGGCGAGAAACGGCACGCCGAAGGAGAAGAGATCGGCGTAGCCTGCGGCCAGGGCGGCCTCGGCGCGGGCGCGGTCGTAGCCGCCGTTGGCCATGTAGACGCCGTGCCAGCGGCGGCGCAGCTCGTGGAAGTCCACCCGCTGCTCGGGGTCGCCGGGCGGGGCGCTCTCGGTCACGTGCAGGTAGGCCAGCCCGTAGCCGTCGAGGCATTCGGCCACGTGGTTGAACAGCGCCTGCGGGTCGGAGTCGCGCATGCTGTTGAAGGTGTTGCGGGGCGAGATGCGCACGCCCACCCGATCGGCGCCCCAGACCCCGATCACCGCCTCCGTCACCTCGCGCAGGAAGCGCGTCCGGTTCTCCACCGGACCGCCGTAGCGGTCGGTGCGCCGGTTGCTGCCGTCGCGCAGGAACTGATCGATGAGGTAGCCGTTGGCGGCGTGGAGCTCCACGCCGTCGAAGCCCGCCACCTCGGCGTTCTCCGCCGCCACGATGAACTGCTCCACCACCTCCGGCACCTCCTCGGTATCCAGCTCGCGGGGCGTGACATAGGGCTGCATCCCCTCGGGGGTGACGGCCTCGCCCCCGGGACGGATGGCCGAGGGCGCCACGGGCAGCGCGCCGTTGGGCTGCAGGCTCGGGTGGGAGATGCGTCCGCCATGCCACAGCTGGACGAAGATGCGTCCCCCCTGTCGGTGCACCGCCTCGGTGATCCGGTGCCAGCCGCCCACCTGGCCGGGGCTGAGAATCCCGGGCGTGCGGGGGTAGGGGATGCCCTGCGGCGAGACGTGGGTGGCCTCGGTGATGATGAGCCCCGCCGAGGCGCGCTGGGCATAGTAGCGGGTCATGAGGTCGGTCGGCGCGCTGACCGCGTTGGCGCGGTTGCGGGTCAGCGGCGCCATCACGATGCGGTTCTGCAGTTCGATCGGGCCGAGCTGGAAGGGTGAGAAGAGGTCTTTGGCCATGGTTGCGGAATTGTCGGGAAAGCCGATGGTCAGGAGCGGTCGTCGTCGGTGAGGGCGCCGCGGCGCCGGGCGATGGCCGCCACGAGGGGCGGTGGCGGGTAGTCCCCGCCGTGCTCGATTTCCATGCGCCAGCGGCTGTGGGCGGCGGCCAGCTCCGGGTCGCTGCCCTGGCAGCCGAGAACCTGCACGATGTGATCGCCGATGCGCCACGGCCCCTCGCCGCGCACCTCGCCCTCCGCCAGGTGGATGGTCCGGTCCGGATCGCCGCGGTGCCAGCCGGTCTCGAACCACAGCAGTCCCCGCGGGTGGCGGAAGCACTCCGCGATGACGGCCCGGTCTCCGTCCGGGAGACGGATGCCGAGCGGTGCTGTCACGGTAAAGAGATCGGCCATGT
>JAQVKR010000040.1 GCA_028694565.1 Gammaproteobacteria bacterium
GTCACCGAGGAGATGGACCGGCTGGGCGCCCACGTCAAGGATGTGGGCCGGGTGCTCAAGCAGGGCGGGGCCGTGGGCCGGCGCCTGGACTTCCTCATGCAGGAGTTGAACCGGGAGGCGAACACCCTCGGCTCCAAGAGCCAGGACGCCGAGACCACCCGCAGCTCCGTGGAGCTCAAGGTCCTCATCGAGCAGATGCGCGAGCAGGTGCAGAATATTGAGTGATGCGTGATGCGTGATGCGTGATGGGGGCGCGGTGGTTCGCATCACCCATCACGCATCCCCCATCACCGTGAACTGGTCACCGCAGAAGACCGGGTGACAGCCTGGCGGTCGTCCCTTAACCAGAGTTCGAGTTCCATCCATGACCCAGAACGGCACCCTCTACATCGTTTCCGCGCCCTCGGGCGCCGGCAAGACCAGCCTGGTGAAGGCGCTGGTCGGGCAGGACCCGGAGATCCTGGTCTCGGTCTCCCACACCACCCGCCGGAGCCGGCCGGGGGAGGAGGACGGCGTGCACTACCACTTCGTGGATGTCGCCGCCTTCGAGGCGATGCTCGCCCGCGGCGCGTTTCTCGAGCATGCGCAGGTGTTCGGTAACCACTACGGCACCAGCCGGGAGTGGGTGGAGGCGCGGCTGGCCGAGGGCCGCGACGTGCTGCTGGAGATTGACTGGCAGGGGGCGCGGCAGGTGCGCGAGGCCCTGCCGGCGGCCGTGAGCGTCTTCATCCTGCCGCCCTCCCGGTCGGCGCTGGAGGAGCGCCTGCGCGGGCGCGGGCAGGACGACGACGGGGTCATCGCCCGGCGCATGGAGGAGTCGGTCAGCGAGCTGTCCCACTACGGCGAGTACGACTACCTGGTGGTCAACGACGCGTTCCAGGCGGCGCTGGAGGATCTGCGCGCCATCTTCCGCGCCCGGCGCCTGCGCCGCGAGCGGCAGGCCGGGGCGCTGGCGGAACGGCTCGCGGAGTTGCTGGCCTGACAGTGCATTGAGTAAACTGTTCAATCCCCGGAATTTACCCAGGAGTAGCAGAGTCCATGGCCCGCATCACCGTAGAAGACTGCCTGAATAACATTCCCAACCGCTTCCAGCTGGTGCTGGCGGCCACCAAGCGGGCCCGCCAGCTCACCAGCACCGCCGCGGACCCCACCGTGGACTGGGCGAACGACAAGGCCACCGTGGTCGCCCTGCGCGAGATCGCCGCCGGCAACGTGGGCCTCGAGATCTTCGAGGAGGTCACGGCCCGCGAGCATGCCATGGAGTCCATGGTGAACGAGGAAGAGGCGCGGGAGGAGACCCAGCCCGGTGGCGAGACCGGGGACTGAGCGTCCAGCGGAGACCGCGCGCGGTGTGAACAGCGTTTCCGACGATGTCCTCGGCCCCCCCACGGGGGGGCCCGTCTATCTCATCAGCGATCTCTGCGACCTGCTGGAGAGCTATCTCGATTCCGACCAGGTCGCCCTGGTCTACCAGGCCTATCTCTTCTCCGCCGAGGCCCACGAGGGCCAGTACCGGCAGACCGGCGAGCCCTACATCTACCATCCCATCTCCGTGGCGCGCATCCTCGCCGAGATGCGCATGGACCACGAGAGCATCCTCGCCGCCATCCTCCACGACGTGCTCGAGGACACCGGCACCCAGAAGGAGCGCCTGGCCGAGCAGTTCGGCGAGGAGGTGGCCGAGCTGGTGGACGGGGTCAGCAAGCTGACCCAGATCGAGTTCGAGAACCGGGCCGAGGCCCAGGCGGCGAACTTCCGCAAGATGATGCTGGCCATGACCCGGGACATCCGCGTGATCCTGGTCAAGCTGGCCGACCGCCTCCACAACATGCGTACCCTCGGCGCCCTGGCGCCGGCCAAGCGCCGCCGCATCGCCACCGAGACCCTCGAGATCTACGCCCCCGTGGCCAACCGCCTGGGAATGAACAGCATGCGCGTGGAGCTGGAGGAGCTCGGCTTCGCGGCGCTGCATCCCATGCGCTACCGGGTGCTCAAGGAGGCGGTGCGCCGGGCCCGCGGCAATCGCGGCGAGATCGTCAGCCGCATCGAGCGGGCGCTCAAGCGCCGGCTGCACCAGGAGAGCCTGGAGGGGCTGGTGATCGGGCGCGAGAAGCACCTCTACAGCCTCTACAAGAAGATGCAGACCAAGCACCTCTCGGTCTCCGAGGTGATGGACGTCTACGCCTTCCGCATCATCGTCGACCGGGTGGACACCTGCTACCGGGTGCTGGGCGCCGTGCACAACCTCTACAAGCCGGTGCCCGGGCGCTTCAAGGACTACATCGCCATCCCCAAGGCCAACGGCTACCAGTCCCTGCACACCGTGCTGTTCGGTCCCTACGGCGTGCCCATCGAGATCCAGATCCGCACCGAGGAGATGGATCACATGGCCGAGAACGGCATCTCCGCCCACTGGCTCTACAAGTCCGACGACGAGGCGGGCAACCGCGCCCAGGTTCGCGCCCGGGAGTGGCTGAAGAGCCTGCTGGAGATGCAGCAGAACGCCGGCAACTCGCTGGAGTTCCTGGAGAACGTGAAGATCGACCTGTTCCCGGACGAGGTCTACGTCTTCACGCCCAAGGGCCGCATCATGGAGCTGCCGCGCGGGGCCACGGCGGTGGATTTCGCCTACGCGGTGCACACCGACGTGGGCGCCACCTGCGTGGCCACCAAGATCGACCGGCGGCTGGCGCCGCTGAGCACCCCGCTGGCCAACGGCCAGACGGTGGAGATCATCACCGCCCCGGGCGCCCGCCCCAATCCCGCCTGGCTCAATTTCGTGGTCACGGGCAAGGCCCGCGCCAACATCCGCCACTTCCTCAAGCACCAGCGCCAGTCGGAGTCGGTGACCCTGGGCCGGCGGCTGCTGGATCGGGCCCTGTCGGCGTTCCAGCAGCACCTGGACACGCTGCCCGCCGGGCGGGTGGAGGCGGCGCTGGCCGAGTTCAAGCTCGACAACCTCGATCAGCTGCTGGCGGACATCGGGCTCGGCAACCGCATGGCCCTGTTCGTGGCCCGGCGGCTGGTTCCCGTCGGCGAGGGCGAGGGCGAGGCCGGGGAGCCCGCCGCGCCATCGCCCACCCGGCCGCTGGCCATCCGCGGCACGGAGGGGATGGTGGTGAACTTCGCCCGGTGCTGCCGGCCCATCCCCGGCGACCCGGTCATCGGCTTCGTCAGCGCCGGGCGCGGCATCACCATTCACGTGGAGACCTGCAAGAACGTGGCCGAGTACCGCGACCACCCCGAGAAGTGGCTCGAGGTGCAATGGGAGGATCCCGTGCAGGGGGAGTTCGCCGCCGAGATCCGGGTGGACGTGGCCAACCAGCGCGGCACGCTGGCCACGCTGGCCGCCGCCATCGCCGCGGAGGGCTCCAACATCGACAACGTCTCCATGGAGGAGCGCGACGGGCGCTACAGCACCATCACCTTCGTCCTCTCGGTGAGCAGCCGCCGCCACCTGGCGCGCATCATGCGCCGCCTGCGCGCCAACCGCTCGGTGGCGCGCATCCAGCGCACCGGCACCTTCCGCGACAGCCGGCGCAAGGACAAGGAGAGCCGCAAGGGCCGCGACTGAAGCCGTTCCCATTTGCCGCAGAGGACGCGGAGATCGCAGCGCATCGGACTGGCGGGAGCCGCCCGGGCGGGTGAACTGCCCGCCTGCCTCCCCGGGCGATTCGGTGTTCACCGCGACCTCCGTGGCAGAGCGTACCTACCCGTTACCCGAGACGAAAGGAGGCTTTCATGGCCCGTGAAGTGATCAGCACCCCCGAGGCGCCCCAGGCCATCGGCACCTACTCCCAGGCGGTCAGGGCGGGCGACACCGTCTACCTCTCCGGCCAGATTCCCCTCGATCCGCAGACCATGGCGCTGGTGGACGGGGGAATGGAGGCGCAGATCGCGCGCGTGTTCGACAATCTCCAGGCGGTGGCCCGGGCCGCCGGCGGCAGCCTTGCGGACGTGGTGAAGCTCAATATCTTCCTCACCGATCTCGCCCACTTCGCCCTGGTGAACGAGGTGATGGCGCGCTACTTCCGGGAGCCCTACCCGGCCCGCGCGGCCATCGGCGTGGCGGCCCTGCCCAAGGGCGCGGCGGTGGAGATGGACGCGGTGCTGGTGATGGGCGCCTGAGACGGCCGTGACGCCGGAGCGCTACCGGCGGCTGCGGGCCGTGCTCGACCGCCGCCAGCCGGACCTGCTGGTGGTGCTGGAGGAGGTCCACAAGCCCCACAACATCGCCGCCATCCTGCGCAGCTGCGACGCGGTGGGGGTGGCGGAGGTGCACGCGGTGAAGGCGCGCGGCTACGTCCACCGCAAGGCCACCAGCGCCGCCGGGGCGCGGCGCTGGGTGCCGGTGGTGGAGCATCCCGGCGTGGCGGCGGCCATCGCGCGGGTCAGGGCGGCGGGCTGCCAGGTGGTGGCCGCCCATCCCGGGCCGGCGTCGGTGGATTTCCGCGCGCTGGACTACACCGGCCCCACCGCCCTGCTCATGGGCGCGGAGCTGCCCGGCGTGAGCCCCGCGGCCCTGGCGCAGGCCGACCACCAGGTCGCCATCCCGATGCTGGGCATGGTGACCTCCCTCAACGTTTCGGTGGCCACCGCGCTGCTGCTCTACGAGGCGCAGCGCCAGCGCGAGGCCGCCGGGCTCTATGCCGCCGCCCGGCTCGATCCGGAGCGCTACGCGCGGACCCTGTTCGAATGGGGCTACCCGGACGTGGCGGCCCACTGCCGCGAGCGGGGCATCGACTACCCGCCGCTGGACGCGGAGGGCGTCCCGCGCTGGCAGGCCTGGTCCGGCAAGCCCTGAGGGGAGGCGCGCGCGACCGGGGTGAGAACTCCTTCACTGTCCCCGGCGCCGGGTGTGCCGCACCATTCCGGACGTGGATGCGGCACCGGGCCCGGGCTGCACTACACTAACATTGGGGTGCGGGCACCGGGGTCCGCCATGGCCGGCGCAAGGGGTTGCCAATGCTCGACTTTCTGAGCCTGAAGGAGCTGCAGAACTCCGTCTACATCTACCTTCCCGAGCAGAAGCGGCTCGGCACCTTCAGCGTCTCCCTGGAGGAGAAGCGGCTGCGGGTCTGGATTGCCCAGGAGTTCACCGGGCTCGACCACAACATCGAGGGCATCGGACCCATCATCGGCTACCTCAAGCCGCCGGGCCGCTGGCACCACCTCACCTTCATCCATGACGGCGAGGAGGCCAGCATGTACCGCGCCTACGAGCGGCTGCTGGAGAGCGAGCTCATCCCGGTGGTGAAGCTGGAGGAGCTCGCCGGCGCCACCCGGGAGGACCCCGCCATCGCCGTGCGCGCCCTGCGCCTGCGTCCCGACACCCCCGAGTACGACGCCTACCGGATCAAGGAGACCATCGCCCGGCGGGTGCCCATCGACT
The DNA here is from genome assembly GCA_028694565.1 of Gammaproteobacteria bacterium. Taxonomy (GTDB): domain Bacteria; phylum Pseudomonadota; class Gammaproteobacteria; order DSM-26407; family DSM-26407; genus Thioalbus. Next base: position 5,393 of record JAQVKR010000040.1, read on the forward strand.
TCACCCTGCGCCACGACATCGAGGGCCTGCGCATCGAACCGGTGGAGTGACCTCCGCCGGCCAGCCGGCGCGGGCGGTTCAGCCCGCCGCGTCGTGGCGGCGATCCGGGGGCAGGGCGTCGTGGCAGGCCACGCCGGCCGTCGACAGGCCGGCCCGCAGGTGCGCCATCGCCGCGCCGACCGCCGCCGCCTCGCCGCGCAGCCCCAGCTCGATGTGCCGCCGCCCGTCCGGGGCGATATGGGGCAGGCTGTAGAGGCGGGTGTCCGGGTGGGCGGCGATGACCGACTCCATCACCGGCAGCAGGGCGCTCTCGCTGGTGTCGAGCACCCACAGGGCCTGATCCACCGCCGGGGTGTCCCGGTGCAGGTGGGGGTAGCGGTTGTCCAGCACCCACTCCAGCATCGGCCAGGCCATCTGCGGGAACCCGGGCAGGAAGTGGTGGTCGCCGAGGCTGAAGCCCGGCACCCGGTTGACCGGGTTGGGAATGAGCCGTGCGTTCTCCGGCAGCTCCGCCATCAGGATCCGGTGCGGGTAGGCCGCCGCGCCGAACTGCGCCTCCAGCTCCGCCACCGCCTCCGGGTGGCGCGCCAGGGCCACCCCCTCGGCGCGGGCGGCGCACTGGCGGGTCCGGTCGTCCGGGGTGGCGCCGATGCCGCCGCAGCTGAAGACGATGTCGCCGCTGGCCATGGTCTCCATCAGGGTGCGGGTGAGGAGCTCGCAGTCGTCGCCCACGTAGCGGCACCAGGCGAGCTCGAGCCCGCGCTCGCCCAGCAGTTCGATGGTCCGCGCCAGGTGCTTGTCCCGGCGCTTGCCGGACAGGATTTCGTCGCCGATGACGATGAGGCCGATGCCCATCTCCCGCTCCCGGATCAGGCGAGCCAGTTGATGATGATCAGCGCCAGCGCCACCAGGGCCGCGCCCAGGGCCATGCCCGCCTGCCGGCGGGCGCCCGTGATCGAGGCTTCCAGCGAGTCGCTGTACAGCGCGGCCGGAACGATCTTGGCCGGCCGCCCGTGCTCCTGGAGCTGATCGGCCAGCTGCGACTCCACCCGGGCGGCGATGGCCTGGGCCAGGCGCGGGTCGGCGAGCAGCTCGTCCAGATCCGGCGGCTCCTGGGCGACGGGGGCGGGCTGCTGCAGGCGCGGGTCGGCCAGCACCGCCTCCACCACCTCGCCGCGCAGGGCCTGGAGCCGGGTGCTCACCTCGTCGGCCACCGCCGCGCCCAGCCGCGGGTCGGCGAGCAGCTCGTCCAGATCCGGCGGCGCCTGGACGGCGGGGGCGGGCGGCCGCAGGCGCGGGTCGGCCAGCACCGCCTCCACCACCTCGCCGTGCAGGGCCTGGAGCCGGGTGTCCACCTCCTCGGTCACCGTTTCACCCAGGCGCGAATCGGCCAGCACCGTTTGCGCGAGGGTGGCGCCGGCCTGCTCCAGGGCGGCGATGCGGCCCTCCAGCTCCAGCCCGGCCAGCAGTTCGGCGCTGTCGGGGGCGGCCTGGGGCCGGAGGTCGCCGATCGACTCCCGCATCCGCTTCTCCGCCTCCGCCGCGGCGTGGGCGGCGAGGCCGCGGACGTTCTCCTCGATGGCCGCCGCGCGGGCGGCGAGGGCCTGTTCGAGGCGCTCGCCCAGGGCGGCGCCGAGGCGATCCACCGCCGCCTGCGCCGCGGCCTCCGGATCCACCGCCGGGGCCGCGGGCGCGGGCTCCGCCGCCGGGACGGCGGAGAGCAGCGCCAGCACCTCGTCCAGGTCCTGGTCGCTGGCCGGCTTGGTGATGAAGCCGCGGGCGCCGCTGCGCTCCGCCTCGGCGCGGTCATCGGGGGTGTCCTGGGAGGTGCACATCACCACCGGCACCCCGGCGGTGGCGGGATTGCCGATGATGGCGCGGGTGGCCTCGTGGCCGCTCATCTGCGGCATCATGTAGTCCATGAACACCACGTCGGGCGTGTGGGTCCCCAGGTAGACCAGCGCCTCCTCGCCCGACTCCACCCCGTCCACCTCGAATCCGCGCCGCTCCAGCATGCGGCTTAGGCTCACCCGGGCCAGCCGCGAGTCGTCCACCACCAGCGCCTTGCGCATCGTCATTCTCCCGTTTCTCCCTGCTTGTCAGAGCTGTGGTTGCCGGTTCAGCGGCTGCGCACCCGGTAGGTCAGCACCGCCTCGCCGCGGGCCGGCACCGGCAGCGACCACTCCGCCGTGTGGGCCGCGGTTTTTGCGTGCGGGTGCGATTCCTCCACCAGGGTCCAGTCGCCCGGCACCGGTTCGCGCACCTTCACCGTCACCGCCTCCCGCTTGGCGTTGCGCAGGGTGAGGCGGAAGGCGGTTTCGAACACCTGCTCCTCCTTGCTGCGCCCGGGCAGGCGGCGGTAGTCGGTCTGCACCCGCTCGGCGGTGACGTCGAAGGCGAGGCCGAGGTGCAGCCGCACGGTTTCGTCGCGGGGCGTGTGGTCGATGCGATCCTCGCCCACGAACTGGGGCTGGCCGCGGCTGTCCTGCTTGTAGATGCGGATGACGCCGCGCGGCAGGGGCAGGCCGAGCCCCGCCGCCTCGCGGTTGTCGAACTCCAGGTAGACCGCCGGTTTCAGCTGCTCGCCGATCCGTCCGTAGCTGCCGCGGTAGTAGTGGGGCTGGCCCTCGAGGAGGTACTCCTTGCGTGCCGGGATCCGCTCCGCGCCCAGCAGGGCCACCTGCTTGGTCTGGTTGTCGGCCAGGGTGGTGGGGCGTTCGAGGGTGTAGAGGTGATACTCGAACAGCGACTCCTCGGCCATCTCCGGGGCCGGGGCGGCCGCCATGGCCAGCGTCCGCCGCGGCTGCGGGCCGCGCTCCGGCGCCACCCGGTGCACGTCGCCCGCCACCAGCTGCAGGCGGGCGTCGCGGTAGCCGGCGCCGCTGGTGTTGGTGAGGGTCACCCAGCCGTTCAGGTCCAGGGCGTCGTCGGCCCCGTTGAGCTCGGCCACGTAGTCGGCCTGCCAGGAGAGTCCGCCGGTGAGGTAGGCGAGCTCCAGGCGCCGCGCACCGGCGGCGCCGGACTCCAGGTCCAGCACCAGGGTGGGGCGCTCGCGCAGGTTCCCGGGCACGTCCGGGAACGCCAGCCGGCCGGGCACGCCGGTCTCGATGCGATCCCCGAACCGCAGCACCACCCCGTCCGCCACGCTCAGCACCTCCGCCGGCTCCCGGGTCTCCGCCCCGGTGGTGGGATGGGTGCGCACCACCTCCACCCGCCGTCCCACGTACTTCTCCAGCAGCGTCGCGGGGGTCAGCAGGTCGAAGTCGAAGTTCTGCTCCAGCACCCGGAAGCCCTCCGGGTGGTCCAGGTCGCGCAGCAGCGCCGTCTCCGGCTGCAGCCGCGCGCTCACCTCGCGCCAGGCCAGCCGGCCGGCGCCGGCGGGCAGCGTCACCTCGCGGCGGTCGCGCACCAGGGCCAGGTCGTTGTTGTAGATGGTCACCGCCACCGCGCGCTGGTCGTCCAGCGTGCTGGTGGGCTCCGCGGACACGGCGGCGCCGGCGGCCAACAGCAGCAGCCCGCCCAGGGCGATCATGGGATTGCGGCGCATCCTTGTCTCCTCGGCTCGCAGGGTGCCGGTCGGATTCCCAAAGCTGCATGACAGCAGGAAGGCGTGGCCCTGACAAGTCCCCGGGAGCCTCGCGGCCCGGAGTTGTGTGCTGCTTCACCGTTGCCGAACCATCCGGCTGCCCGGGGTCCGGGGCGGCGCGCCGTCACGATGCGGCCGGCCGCGGCGCGCGGCGCATCAGCCAGGCGAGCAGCAGCAGTCCGGGCAGCGCCGCGGCGGTGCTGAGCAGGAAGAACAGCACCCAGTCCAGGCGCTCGGCGAGCCAGCCGCCCGAGGAGGCCAGCACCGTGCGGCCGAAGGCCATGAAGGAGGAGAGCAGCGCGTACTGGGTGGCGGTGTAGAGCGGGTTGCAGAGCCCGGAGAGGTAGGCCACGAAGGCCGCCGTGCCCATGCCGCCGCTCAGGTTCTCCAGCCCGATGGTGAGGGTGAGCAGGCCCAGGTGGTGGCCGGCCTGCGCCTGCGCCACGAACATCAGGTTGGAGGCCATCTGCAGGACGCCGCAGGCCAGCAGGCTCTTCAGCACCCCCATCCGGCTCACCACCACGCCGCCCAGGAAGCCTCCGGCGATGGTGGCGCCGAGGCCGAAAATCTTGCTGACGCTGGCGATCTCCGACTTGCTGAACCCCATCTCGATGTAGAAGGGGTTGGACATCACGCCGGCCACCGCGTCGCCGAACTTGTAGAGCAGGATGAAGAGCAGGATCAGCAGCCACTCGGGGCGGCGCATGAAATCGGCGAAGGGGTCCACCACCATCTCCCGCAGCCAGTGGCGGCGCCCGGGGACGCCGGCGGGCGCCGGTTCCGGCTCCGGGGCGCGCGGCTCGGGGCTCAGCAGCAGGGTGGCGATGCCCACGGCCACCAGCGCCGCCATGGCGGTGTAGGCGGCCTGCCAGCCGAACCAGTCGGCGAGATAGAGCGCGCCGGCCCCCGATGCGAGCATGCCCATCCGGTAGCCGAGCACGATGGTGGCCGCCCCGGCGCCGTAGCTGCGCTCCTCGAGGATGTCCACCCGGTAGGCGTCCACCACGATGTCCTGGCTGGCGGAGCAGAACGCCACCCCCATGGCCAGGGCGGCGGTGAGCCAGGGGTTGGCCGCCGGATCGGTGGCGCCCAGCCCCAGCACCGCGCCCATCAGGGCGAGCTGGGTGGCGATGCCCCAGCCGCGGCGCCGGCCCAGGCGGCCGAACAGCGGCAGCGGCAGGCGGTCCATGAGCGGCGCCCAGAGGAATTTCAGGGTGTAGGGCAGCCCCACCAGGGCGAACAGGCCGATGGCGGTCTTGTCCACGCCGCTCTCGGTGAGCCACACCGACAGGGTCTGGAAGCTCAGCGCCAGGGGCAGCCCGCTGGAGAAGCCCAGCAGCAGGATCGCCAGCATGCGCCGGTCACGGTAGACCGCGGCGGCCTCGAACCAGCGGTTGAGGGAGGAGGGGCCCATGGGGCAGGGATGGTAGCACGGCCCCGGGCCGGCGGAGGCGGGTGCCGCGGTCCGCGGCGTCCGCTTTCCGTCACCCGCTCTTGCGGGGGAGGAACTTGCCGCTGCAGGTGATCACGACGTGGCCCGGGACGGTTGCGCAAATCCGTCGATAAGCCGGCTCCGGTGTCGAGCGCCGCTGCCGGGGGCCGGGTTCAATGGAGACCCGGGAGGGGGCGTGATCATCGGATCGGGGAGGAGGCGCCACCGAACAGGGACACCGCGAGGCGCAGGTTCTTGAGGCTCCAGGGACGCAGGCGGATGGCGTGGCCAAGACAGCGGAGGGCCTCGCGGGGCTGCCTGAGGTTCCGCGCGCTGATGGCCGCGGCACGCCAGCGTTTGGACAGGAGTTTGCGGCCTTCCAGGCTGGCCCGGACCTTGGCGGGGGCCTCGAGCCAGCATCGATGCGCGACCTCCGCCCAGCGGACGAGGTGGTCGGGATAGTGGGCGTGCAGGTGATGGACGCTGCCGCTCGATCGGGGCGAGCGCAGAAATACGGTCGGCCTGCCCTGCAGGTGCAGCCAGGCGCCGCATGCCGCCATGCGGCCGAACAGGACCGTGTCGTGACCCGTGGGAATCTCTTCGGGATAACCGCCCGCGGAGCGGAACGCGGTCAGGCGGAACAGCGTGCAGGAGCCGATGCCGGCGCCATTGCGGATCATCCACAGCCAGGGATTGGCGCCGATCTCCGCCAGGCTTCTCCGCGTTCTGCGGGACTCGCCCAGGTAGTGGAATTCCTGGTCGGTGCTGGCGGCCATGGCATCCGGCCTTGCCTCCAGGGCCGCGCAGGCGCGTTCAAGGAAATCATCGGGCCACCGGTCGTCGGAATCCAGAAAGGCCACCGCATCCATCCCCCGGCTCCCCCCGGCGACACCGAGGTTGCGTGCCGCGGAGGCGCCTCGATGGGCGCTGCGGACCAGGTGGGCGGGCGGCTCCGGATGGCGTCCGATCCATCCGGTGATCGCATGGGGGGTGTCATCGGTCGAGCCGTCATCGACAACGACCACCGCCGCCGGCTGGCGGGTCTGTGCCGCAACACTGTCCAGTGCGTCCGTGACCAGGCCG
>JAQVKR010000480.1 GCA_028694565.1 Gammaproteobacteria bacterium
CGGCCGTTGAGGTAGGCGCGCTCGGAGACGTTGTGCCAGGCCACGGCCTCGTCGCGGAACTTCACGAACGAGTCGTACACCTTCTGGTTCAGCGGGTCCTTGGCCGCCACCTCGGAGACCACCTCGCCGGAGAGCTCCTTGAGCTTCTTCATCACGTCGTCCGGGAACGGGCGCAGGTCCACCTTGTGCTCGTTCACCAGGGTCTGCAGGGCGTTGTTGTTGCGGGCGGTGAAGTCGGCCAGCATGTCCTGGTTGGCCACCTTGATGGCGTTGGTGACCACGGCCTGCAGGTCCTTCGGCAGCGCTTCGAGGGCGGCCTTGTTGACGAAGCACTCCAGGGTGGTGCCCGGCTCGTGCCAGCCCGGGTAGTAGTAGTGCTTGGCGGCCTTGTAGAGGCCGAAGGCCAGGTCGTTGTAGGGGCCCACCCACTCGGTGGCGTCGATGGCGCCGGAGGTGAGCGCCTGGAAGATCTCGCCGCCCGGCAGGCTCACCGGGGTGCCGCCGGCGCGGGCCAGCACCTCGCCGCCGAGGCCGGGGATGCGCATCTTCAGGCCCTTCAGGTCATCGACGCTGTTGATCTGCTTGTTGAACCAGCCGCCCATCTGCACACCGGTGTTGCCGGCCGCGCCGGGCACCAGGCCGAAGGGGGCGTAGACCTCGTTCCACAGCTCCATGCCGCCGCCGTGGTAGAGCCAGCCGTTCATTTCCTGGGCGGTGAGGCCGAAGGGCACGGCGGCGAAGAACTGGGCCGCCTCGCTCTTGCCCTTCCAGTAGTAGGCGGCGCCGTGGCCCATCTCGGCGGTGCCCTTGGAAACGGCATCGAAGATCTCGAACGCCGGCACCAGCTCGCCCGCGCCGTAGACCTTGACCTCGATGCGCCCGCCGCTCATCTCGGTGATGAGCTGGGCGAGGAAGTTGGCGCCGGTACCCAGGCCCGGGAAGTTCTTGGGCCAGGTGGTGACCATCTTCCACTGGACCTTGGTCTGGGCGTGTACGGCGGGCGCACCCACCACGGCCGTCCCGGCGACCAGGGAGCCGGCACCAAGGGTCTTGACGAAATCCCGACGTTTCATGCGTCCTCCTTGCTTCTGGAATTGTTTCTTATATGTAGGGTGTGGGGTTGTCTGAGCAACAGACTCGGGTTATCGGAACATATCCGGATGATACCCGTCCAGTGCAAAACCTATAAAGTTTGTACCATGATCGCAAATAACGCGAATCAGACCGTCTCCAGCCGGGCATAGGCGGCCACCAGCCACTTGGCGCCCGCCGCCTCGAAGTTCACCTGCACCCGCGCCTGGGTTCCCTGGCCCTCGCAGCCGAGCACCACGCCCTCGCCGAACTTGGGGTGGCGGACCCGCTGGCCGAGGCGGTAGCCGCTGCCGGCCGCCTCCACCGCGGCGAGACCGCCGCGGGAGCCGGAGTGACCGAGTGGCATCGAGATGCTCCCGCCCAGGCGCACCTCGTCCAGGTACTCCCGCGGTATCTCGCCGATGAAGCGCGAGGGCACGGCGTAGAGGTCGCGCCCGTGCAGGCGCCGGTTCTCGGCGTAGGTGAGGCAGAGCCGCTCCATGGCGCGGGTCATGCCCACGTAGCACAGGCGCCGCTCCTCCTCCAGCCGTCCCGGCTCGTTGACCGACATCTGGTGGGGAAACAGCCCCTCCTCCAGCCCCGCCAGGAACACCAGCGGGAACTCCAGCCCCTTGGCCGCATGCAGGGTCATGAGCTGGACGCTGTCCTCGTGGACATCGGCCTGGCGCTCGCCCGCCTCCAGGGCGGCGTGGGCGAGGAACAGGCTGAGGATGTCGCCCTCGGCGGTCTCGCCGCCCTCCGCGTCCCAGTACTCGCGCGCCGCGCTCACCAGCTCGTCCAGGTTCTCCAGCCGCGCCTCGGCCTTGTTGCCCTCCTTCTCGTAGTGGGGGCGCAGGCCGCTGGACTCGATCACCGCCTCCACCCGCTCGTGCAGGGGCAGCCCGGGCCCGTTGGCGGCCATGCCCTCCACCAGGTCGAGAAAGCCGTCCAGGGCGTTGAGGGCGCGCCCGGGCAGGAGCCGCTCGGTGCAGACCGCGCGGGCGGCCTGCCACAGGGAGACGCCGCGCTCCCGGGCGAACTGGCGCAGCTGCTGCACGGTGCGCTCGCCGATGCCGCGGGCGGGCAGGTTCACCACCCGCTCGAAGGCCGCGTCGTCGTCCCGGTTGGCCGCCAGGCGCAGATAGGCCAGGGCGTCCTTGATCTCGGCGCGCTCGAAGAAGCGCAGCCCGCCGTAGACCCGGTAGGGTATGCGTTCGCGCAGAAGCGCCTCCTCCAGCACGCGGGACTGGGCGTTGGAGCGGTAGAGGATGGCCACCTCGGAGCGGGCGCGGCCCTCGGCCACCCACCCGGCGATGGTCTCCACCACGAAGCGCGCCTCCTCCAGCTCGTTGAAGGCGGCGTAGAGGCGGATGCGCTCGCCCTCGCGCCCCTCGGTCCAGAGGTTCTTGCCCAGGCGGCCGAAGTTGTGGGCGATGAGGGCGTTGGCGGCGTCGAGGATGGTGCCGGTGGAGCGGTAGTTCTGCTCCAGGCGCACCACCCGGGTGCCGGGGAAGTCGCGCTCGAAGTGCTGCATGTTCTCGATGCGCGCCCCGCGCCAGCTGTAGATGGACTGGTCGTCGTCGCCCACCGCGAACATCCGGCCGCCGGCGCCGGCCAGCAGCCGC
>JAQVKR010000481.1 GCA_028694565.1 Gammaproteobacteria bacterium
GGCGTCGGCCAGCGCCCGGGCGGCGTTCTCGGGAAGGGCGCGGGAGGTGGCCTTCATGCCGGCTCCCCCCCCTCGCCGATGGCGGGGGTGTCGGTCATGTCCGCCAGCACCTCGGCCACGTGGCGGACCCGCACCCGGCTGCCGCGGCGCCTCAGGGCGCCGGCCATGTTGAGCAGGCAGCCGAGGTCGCCCGCCAGCAGCAGGTCGGCCCCGCTCGCCTCCACGTGGCCCGCCTTGTCCCGCGCCATCTGGGCGGAGATGTCGGGGTACTTGACGCAGAAGGTGCCGCCGAAGCCGCAGCAGGTGGTGCTCTCGGCCATCTCTTCGAGCTCCAGCCCCTCCACGGCGGCCAGCAGCCGGCGCGGCTGGTCGCGGATGCCCAGCTCGCGCAGGCCGCTGCAGCTGTCGTGGTAGGTGGCGCGGGCCGGCAGGCGGGCGCCGAGGCCGGTGAAGCCGCGCACGTCGGCCAGGAAGGCGGTGAGCTCGTGGGTGCGCTCCGCCAGGGCCCGGGCGCGGCGCTGCCAGGGCGGGTCGTCGGCGAACAGCTCGGGGTAGTGGGCCCGGATCATCCCGGCGCAGGAGCCGGAGGGGAGCACCACGTGGTCGTAGGCTTCGAAGGCCTCGATCACCTGCCGGGCCAGGCGCCGGGCGCCGGCGCTGTCGCCGCTGTTGAAGGCGGGCTGGCCGCAGCAGGTCTGCGCCTCCGGCACCTCCACCCGGCAGCCGGCGGCCTCCAGCAGGCGCACGGCGGCGAAGCCCACGCCGGGGCGGAAGAAGTCCACCAGGCAGGTGACGAACAGCCCCACCCGCGGAGGGGCGTCAGGTGATGACATCCGGCGCCTCCCGGCCCGTGCGGGCGCGGATCTCGGCCAGTCCATCGGCGATGTGGATGAGGTCCGCCAGCGCCTCCTGGGCATCCAGGTGGTGGCGGTCGGGGTCGGGATCGAAGCGCTCCAGGTAGACCCGCAGGGTGGCGCCCTCGGTGCCCGTGCCGGAGAGGCGGAAGACGATGCGCGAGCCGTCCTCGAACCCCACCCGCAACCCCTGGCCGCTGCTGGTGCTGCCGTCCACCGGGTCGGTATAGCCGAAATCGTCGGCATAGGCCACCCGGTTGCCGTCCAGGTCCGTGCCGGGCAGGGCCGCAAGCCGGGCCCTCAGGTGCGCCATCAGGCCGCCGGCGGCCTCCGCGGGAATCCCCTCGTAGTCGTGGCGGCTGTAGACGTTGCGGCCGAACTCGGCCCAGTGGGTGCGCACCACCGCCTCGACTCCCTCGCGGCGGACGGCGAGGACGTTGAGCCAGAACAGCACCGCCCACAGGCCGTCCTTCTCGCGCACGTGGTCGGAGCCGGTGCCGAAGCTCTCCTCCCCGCACAGGGTGGCCCGCCCGGCATCCAGGAGGTTGCCGAAGAACTTCCAGCCGGTGGGGGTCTCGAAGCAGGGGATGCCGAGCTTTTCCGCCACCCGGTCGGCGGCCTGGCTGGTGGGCATGGAGCGGGCGATGCCCTTCAGCCCGCCGGCATAGCCCGGCACCAGGCGGGCGTTGGCGGCCAGCACCGCCAGGCTGTCGGAGGGGGTGACGAAGAAGCCCCGGCCCAGGATCATGTTGCGGTCGCCGTCGCCGTCGGAGGCGGCGCCGAAGTCCGGCGCGTCGGGCCCGTACATCTCCTCCACCAGGTCGTGGGCGTAGGTGAGGTTCGGATCCGGGTGTCCGCCGCCGAAGTCGGGCAGCGGCGTGCCGTTGATCACCGTGCCCGCCGGCGCGCCCAGGCGCTGCTCCAGGATGGCGTGGGCGTAGGGGCCGGTGATGGCGTGCATGGCGTCGAAGCGGATGCGGAACCCGGAGGCGAGCAGCCCGCTGATGGCGCCGAAGTCGAACAGCCGCTCCATCAGCGCCGCGTAGTCGGCCACCGGGTCGATGACCTCCACCCGCATGCCGCCCAGCTCCGTCTCGCCCGGGCGGGAGAGATCCAGGTCGGGTGCCTCGAGGGTGCGGTACTCCCCGATCCGCAGGGATGCCGCGTAGATGGCCTCGGTCACCTTTTCCGGGGCGGGGCCGCCGTTGCCGGTGTTGTACTTGATGCCGAAGTCGGCGTCGGGGCCGCCCGGGTTGTGGCTGGCGGAGAGGATGAGCCCGCCGAAGGCGCGGTGGCCGCGGATGACCGCGGAGGCCGCGGGGGTGGAGAGCAGGCCGTCGCGCCCCACCAGCACCCGGCCGAAGCCGTTGGCCGCGGCCATGCGCAGGATGATCTGGATGGCCTCGAGGTTCCAGTAGCGGCCGTCGCCGCCCACCACCAGGGTCTGTCCCCGGAAGCCTTCCAGGCTGTCGAACACCGACTGGACGAAGTTCTCCAGGTAGCCGGGCCGGCGGAAGGCGCGGACCTTCTTGCGCAACCCGGAGGTGCCGGGGCGCTGATCGTCGAAGGGCGTGGTCGGGACGTGCTTGACGGTCGAGCTCATGGCCGGGTCGGGCGCTCCTGGCAATCCGTGGAAGTCGTGTGGCCCAAGCATACCGTCCCCGGACCCGGCAAGGCCATATCGGCGGAGGTGGGGCCCGAGGGCCTTGAAATGCGCGTTTCCGGACACATCTAGGGAATCTGTGGCGCGGGCCAGGGAGCCCGCTTGTTCGGATTCCAAGCCTGCACCGAGGAGCCAGACCGAAGATGACCGTTGATGCCCACAAGGAGACCCTGG
>JAQVKR010000482.1 GCA_028694565.1 Gammaproteobacteria bacterium
CGCCCTCGGGATTCCCGTCTACGTGACCGAGCTGCGCCGGCTTGAGGACATACCCGCCACGCTGGAGCGGATCGGCATCCTCGCCGGCACCCCCGCCGGGGCCGGCGCCGCGGCCGCGGCGTTCCGGGACGGCGTGGAGGCGCTCCGCCGCCGCTATGCCGGCCGCTCGCCGGTGCGGGTGTTCTACCAGATCTGGGACAGCCCGCTGATGACCGTGGGCGGCGATCACCTCATCTCCTCGGTCATCGAACTGTGCGGCGGCCGCAATGTCTTCGCCGACCAGGCGGCGCTGGCGCCCGCGGTGGACGTGGAGTCGGTGCTGGTGCGCGACCCGGAGGCCGTCGTGGCCAGCGGGATGGCCGCGGAGCGCCCGGAGTGGCTCGATGCCTGGCGCCGCTGGCCGGGGCTCTGCGCGGTGCGCAACGAGGCGCTGTTCCTCATTCATCCCGATCTCATCCAGCGTCCCACGCCGCGCATCCTGGAGGGCGCCGAGCGGCTGTGCACGGACCTCGACCGGGTGCGTGCCCGCCGCGGCGAGTGATGCAATGAACTCTCAGCCGCAGGATGGGCAACGCGCAGCGTGCCCATCTCCCATGCAGAACGGCTGATGGGCACGTCGCTGCGCTCCTTTGCCCATCCTGCGACTACAGCAGGTTGGGCAAGCAGAACGGCTGATGGGCACGTCGCTGCGCTCCTTTGCCCATCCTACGGCTTGGCTTGGCGGTGAATCCCGTCGCGTCGGTTTGTCTCACCCCTCCGAAAGGCGGTAGATCACCGGCAGGGTGAGATCCAGGGCCGCGCCGGGGCGTCGGCCATCCGCCAGCTCGACCGCCGCCACCCGCAGCAGGGCGTCGCGGGCGGCGCTGTCGAGCAGGCCGAAGCCGGAGCTGTTCGCCACCCGCACATTCCCGATGCGCCCGTCGGCGTCGACCCGGAACGCCAGCACCACCTCTCCCTCCCAGCCGCGGCGGCGCGCCAGGGCCGGGTAGCGGAACTCGCCGGCCAGGCGCAGGCGGATGACCCGGCGCACCTCGGCGGCAAGCCCCGCTTCCGTTCCGGGGGCGAGGGGTCCGGTGACGACGCGAGCCGGTGCCGGCGCGGCGGCGGGCTTGGCCTCCGACGCCCGGGTATCGGCCTGCGGGGGCGGCGCCGACGGCCGGGCGCGGGCGGGAGCGGCGGCGCGGCGGGCGGCCACTGTTTCGGGCCGTGTTTCCGGTGGCCGGGCGGCTTTCGGCTCCGGCATCCGTGATGCCGCCTCCGCGCGGGAGGAGGCGGCGGGTCGAGGCGGATCCGGGACGGATATCCGTGGGGTCGGCTCCGGTTTCTCCGCTACCGGCGCCGGCGCGGCGGCCGGGCGTGGCGCCGGGCGGGCGAGCTCCACCCTGAGCGCGGGGGAGGCGCTGTTGCCGGGCAGCGGCGCCGGCCCGGCGGGCAGCAGGGCGAGGACGGCGGCGTGGAGCGCCAGGGACGCGCCCACCGCCAGCGCCACGCCGGGGCGTGGCGCCGGGTTGCGGCGGGCGGGTCCCATGGCGATGGCCATCAATCGGTCCGGTAGGCCACGGAGAGGAACAGCTCGCGCCCCGCCGTGTTGTAGTTGGCCGCGCTCTCGTAGCCCTGATCGAACAGGTTCTTCACCTGGCCGCTGAGCTGCCAGTGCCGGGCCAGGGCATAGTCCGCACGCAGGTCCACGCGCCCGTAGCCGGCGATGCGCCGGGTGTTGGCCCGATCGTCCCAGCGGCCGGACTGGGCGATGAAGCTTCCCCCCAGGCGCCAGCGGGCCAGGTCGCGGTCCAGATCCAGGCGCAGGGTGCGCGGGGCGCGGCGCGGCAGATCGTTGCCGGTGTCGGAATCCTCCGCATCGAGGAGTGTCAGCGCGGCGCTGGCGTTCCACTCGCCGAGGCGGGTGCCGGCGCTGGCCTCCAGCCCGTCGATGCGGGCGCGGCGCAGGTTGGATGGCTGCCAGATGTCATTGAGCCAGTCCGTGTCGTCGCAGTTCACCGCGCAGGCCCAGTCGATGAGGTTGTCCACCTCCGTGCGGTAGGCGCGCAGGCTCCAGTCGATCACGCCGGCGGCGCCGGACAGGCCCAGTTCCCAGGTGGCCGACTCCTCCGGGTCCAGGTCGGGATTGCCGGAGTAGGGATAGTAGAGATCGTTGAAGGTGGGGGCGCGGAAGGCGGTGCCGTAGCCGGCGGTGGCGCGCAGCCCCCGGGGCAGATCGAGGCCGAAGTCGAGGCTGCCGGTGGTGTGGCCGCCGAAGCCGTCGTAGCGGTCGTGGCGCAGGCCCAGCACGAAATCGTACCCCTCGCCCAGGTACTGGTACTCCGCGAAGCCGGCGCGGTCGTCGCGCCGATCCTCGGCGTAGTCGGTGCTGCCCTCCACGGCATCGCGCAGGAAGTCGAGCCCCAGGGTGAGCAGGGCGCGATCGGAGAGGGTCAGGTCGTTCTGCCAGCCGAGCTGGGTGCGTCGCGTCGCGTAGCGGTCGCGGAAGGCGCCATCGAGATACTCCCTGGATTCATCGCGGCTCTGGCCGGCGCTGAGCGACACCCGCCAGCGGTCCAGCGGGCTGAAGGCGAATTTCGCCCCGAGGCTCTGCTCCACGAAGTTGTTCTCGTTGGTCCAGCTGCCGTCGTAGTCGTTTTCCCCCCCGGCGCGCAGGAAGTGGG
>JAQVKR010000483.1 GCA_028694565.1 Gammaproteobacteria bacterium
GAGCGCTTTGCCGGTACCCGCACTTTTCATGGCGTCAGTAGAAGGCGCAATCATGTCTGGCTCCTGCCGTCAGAGAGAATCTCGGTTATCGAATCCGTTGGCCGCCCGGGCATGGCGGAGCCACCCCCGCGGCGGCAACCGCGCCTGGCCGGTGCGCCCCGGGAACGGGCTTGCCGCACCCGTGAGCGACTCCGCAGGCCCCCGGGTGCCTGGCCGTCACTGCTGGGAAACCTGCTGGAAGCCGGGCGAGTTCGCCAGCGCGTGGAGACTGAGCACCGGCCAGGTCTCCCCACTCCGCCGGAAGGCCGACTGCAGGTACTGGCTCAACGGCCCCGTGTCCACGGGCGGCTCGGGCAGGCGCTCGTCCTCGGTGAAGTGGCGCAGGCCCAGCACCTCGTCCACCACCATGCCCACCAGGCCGCCGCCGTGGGGCAGGACCAGCACCCGGATGTCCCGGTTGTGGCGCACCGGCAGCCCCAGGAAGCCGCGGAGGTCCATCACCGGGACCAGGGCCCCGCGCACGTTCGCCACCCCGCGCACCCAGCCGAGCGTTCCCGGCACCCGCGTCAGATCCGGGTAGACGAGGATTTCCCGCACCTCGCCCATGTCCACCACCGCCCGGTCGGCGCCGATGCGCACCCCGACGCCGTTCCAGGGTATCCGCACCTCCTCGCTGGAGGGCAGCTCGCGGGCCACCCGGCGCCCGCGCTGCTCGAGCGCCAGCAGCAGGTCCAGGGCGGCATTCTGCTCCATCGTCCCCACGGGGTCCGTCAGCCGGCCAGGAGCGCCGCGACCTTGGCCATGAGATCCACCTCGGTCACCGGCTTGGTCAGGTAGTCGCGCGCCCCCTGGCGCATGCCCCAGACCCGATCGGTCTCCTGGGACTTGGTGCTGACGATGATGATGGGGATGTCCCGGGTCGACACGTCACGGGAAAGCTGGCGGGTGGCCTGGAAGCCGTTGAGGCCCGGCATCACCACATCCATCAGGATCAAATCCGGATGGTTGTCCTTCGCCGTCTGCACCCCCTGCTCCCCGTTCCCGGCGGTTATCACCTGGTGGCCGTTCTTTTCCAGCATGCCCTTGAGCACGTGCAACTCGGTCGGCGAATCGTCGACAATCAGTATCTGCGCCACGGTTTCCCTCCGCATGGAACCTTTCCCGGCCCGCCGCGCCCGCGCCACGACACCGGTCTCAACGGGTTCTGATAGATTCTGTTTTCCGCCCGCGCACCCGGCGACGGCATGAATCCGGCCCCCCCGCCCCACCGGCAGGGACACCCCCCGGGCGCCGGGGTGTTTCAGTTGCGACGGCTCAGGACATGACGCCTGATGGCGTCCAGCAGCTCATCCTTGGTGAACGGCTTGGTCACGTACTGATCGGAACCCACGATGCGGCCCTTGGCCTTGTCGAACAGGCCGTCCTTGCTGGAGAGCATGACCACGGGAATATGCCGGTACTGGCTGTTGTTCTTGATCAGCGCGCAGGTCTGGTAGCCGTCGAGGCGCGGCATCATGATGTCCACGAAGATGATGTCGGGCCTGCCCTCGACAATCTTCGACAACGCATCGAAACCGTCCTCGGCGGTCATGACCTCGCATCCGGCTTTCTTCAACAGGGTCTCGGCGCTGCGGCGAATGGTCTTGCTGTCATCGATGACCATCACCTTCAAACCCTGGAGGTCGCTGTCCATCACTCCCCTTCCTCGATTCTGGCCGCCTTCCGGTCGCACCGCGCCCGGGAGCCGGGACGTGAGCCGCAACAACCGCACGGTGCGTTTCGTTTCTAACATAGAAACAAAGTACAATCCATGTGCTGTAGCGTGGATTTCTTCACGGTTCTATGCATGGCCTGAGACCCTTCCGGAACCCGTTCACACAACCCCGCCTCCATGCCTCCGGACGGCGTCCCCGCCCGCGCTCCGGCGGAGCCTCCGGCCAGCCGGGCCGGCGGCCGGAAGACCGCGATCCGGGGGGCGCGCGGAGATATACTGCCCGACTCGGAATGCTGCGACGCCAGCCAACCCATCCTGTCAGCGCTTCATGGAGGAGACCCAGTGAGCATCCGCCTCGGCGTGGTCATGGACCCCATCGGCTCCATCAAGATCAAGAAGGACACCACCTTCGCCATGCTTCTCGAAGCCCAGTCGCGGGGCTGGTCGCTCTACTACCTGGAGCAGGGTGATCTCTACCTGAGAGACGGCGCGACCCACGCCCTGCCCCGGCTCCTGACGGTGCGGGACGATCCCGCCGGCTGGTACACCCTGGGCGAGCCCGAGCCCATGCCCCTGCACGCGCTGGACGCGGTGCTGATGCGCAAGGACCCGCCCTTCGACATGGAATACATCTACACCACCTACCTGCTGGAGCGGGCCGAGGCGGCCGGGCTGCTGGTGGTGAACCGCCCCCAGGGGCTGCGCGACGCCAACGAGAAGCTCTACACCGCCTGGTTCCCGGAGTGCTGCCCGCCCACCCTGGTGACGCGCCGCGCCGGGCAGATCCGCGGCTTCCTGGCCGAGCAGGGGGACATCATCCTCAAGCCCCTGGGCGGCATGGGCGGCGCCTCGGTGTTCCGGCTGCGCAGCGACGATCCGAACATCGGCGTCGTCATCGAGACCCTCACCGACCACGGCGGCCGCTTCGCGATGGCCCAGCGCTTCATCCCCGAGATCAGCGC
>JAQVKR010000484.1 GCA_028694565.1 Gammaproteobacteria bacterium
GCTCCACCGTGCGGTACACCATCGGCCGGGGGTTGCGCGCCTGTTCGCTGACGCGGCGCATGGCCGCGAACACTGCATGGTGGTAAGCCCCCTCGCCGCCCACCACCACCACCGGTGGTGCCGCCGGCCAAACGGCCGGCGGCACCAGCACAAGGCAAAACAACAGCGCCAGCACGGACATCCTGCCCGCGCCGGGTCGCGATCCCGGCCTACATTCCCTGTTTACGTGCATGTCGTTTCGGCTGCTTCCGGCAGCGGCCCCTCTCCCTGATTATTGTAAGTGCAACTCAAACCCCAAGTAGGCGCGTCGTTCCTGGTAGACGGTATTGATGTAATCGAAGTAGGTACCGAGAAAATCACGTACAGTAAAAAACACCGACCCCTCGGCATCGACACCCTGCAACTGCTTGCGCAGGGTAAAGTCCGCCGTGGTATAGGAGGTGGTATCGCCGCCGAGCCATTTCACATCGGTAACATGGTACAGCCCCAGGCTGGCGCGCCAGTTGTCGGGGAAGCCGTGCGCCAGCAGCAGGCTCAGGGTGTTCTCCGGGGTTGCGGTGGCCATATCCGCGTACTCCAGCGGCGACACGCGATCCAGCAACCGCCCCTCCGCCTTGGCATGGGAGTAGGCGATGCTGATCAGGCTCTTCTCGGTCGGCTGCAGCCTGGCCTGCACTTCGATGCCGCGGATGGTGGCCATGCCGTCATTGGTGAACTTGAACACACCGTAGTTCGAAGGCAACAGCTCTCCCTGCGCCTGGGCCGGATCGCCGTACAGGGTAATCAGGTCACGCAGTTCCTCGTTGAACAGTTTGACTTCGTAGCTGACGCGCTCCTCTGCGCCATGGGCACCGAATCCCAGTTCATAGGATGTCATGTGTTCCGGCTTCAACCCGCCGCCGCTGTAGTAAAGCTGGTCAATCACCGTCCCGGCGGGATAGATGAAAACGTCTTCCGCCAGGCGGGCCGCGTAGTCCGCCTCCTGCTCGAACAGCGCGGGGGTACGGAACGCCTCGGTATAGCTGGCGCGCAGGTAGCGGCCGCCGTTCAGTTTGTAGTTCATCGCCAGGCGGGGCGAGGTGCGGGTGCCGTTGAACTCGTTGTGCTCCACCAGGGCGCCGAGGTTGGCAGTCCAGCGGTCGCCCGAATTCCATTCCGCATTGGCGAACATGCGGTACAGGTGATGCTCCAGGGTATAGGGTGAATTCAGGTAACCCGAAGCCCGGCCGCGATCGATACGGGCCTCGGCGCCCCACACTACGCGCCAGTCGACGCTGGGGGCAAAGGCATGCTCGAACTCCAGGTTGTAACGCTCGGTCTCGATGTCGTTGTTGACGTCGATGGGCAGTATCACCGGTGGGCCGAACACCGTGGTGGGGTAGTTGATCAGGTAGCTGTCCGCATGTTTCTGGTAGGTGCGGTAGAACTGGACACTGATCTCCTCGGCGGAACTGCGGATGCGCTTCCAACGCAGCTGCTGGAAATCGTTATTCGATTCCTGCCAGCGCAGGGGATTCTCAATCTGTCCCTCGCGGCCCCGTTCACGCGGCCCGTCGCTTTGCCCGAACTGAAAGGACAGATAGTCATTGACCGTGGCGCGGTAGTCGCCGCGCAGGGTAAGAGCGCCGGTGCGGTGGCTGTCGTTGATGTCGACGACTCCGTTGTTGTCCACATCGTGATCGTTGAAACCGTCGGCCTCGCGCTGCTCGAGGGTGATCCGGTAATCCAGATTGCCGCTGTTGCCGCCGTAACGCAGGGTACCCTTGCGGAAATCGCCGTCGCCCAGGGTGGTCTTGAAGCTGAAACCCTGCACATCGGAGGGATGGAAGGTGATGATGTTGATGACACCGAGAAAGGAATTGGCGCCGTAGGCCACCCCGTTGGGGCCGCGCGTCACCTCGATGCGGGCGATATCCTCCAGCGACACCGGCAGGTCCACCCAGTCGACGCCGCCGGTGATCGGCGTATAGATGGAGCGGCCGTCCACCAATACCTGCATGCGGCGGGCGAAGGCGTCGCTGGCGCCGTGGTAGGTGACCGACACGCGGGAGTCCTGGTCGTGGCCCACCTGGAAGCCCGCCACCAGACGGAAGAGGGAGGGGATGTCGGTCGCCCCGGAGGCCTCTATCATCTGCCGGTCGATGACCGTCACCGCCGCGGGTACGTCGGACACGGTCTGCGGCAGGCGGGTAACCGTCAGCACCACCGGCAGCTCCGAGAAATAATCCTGCTCACCCAGTGCCAGCACCATCTCGTCGGCCGCCGTTCCCGTAGCCGGCACAGCCCCCAGCACCACCGCAAACACCAGCCCCAAACCTTCTTTATGTTTCATTTTTATGCCGCCCATCAGGACACTCCCCCGGCACCTTTCGAACACGGCGCCGTGCTAACATAACACGCACCTGCCCCCTTAGCGCCTGCGATCAACTACCGTGAAACGACCTCCGATGTCAGCCGAAAACAAGTGCAGCCTCTGCCGCAACTCCAAGTGTTGCACCTACATCACCCAGCAGATCGATACCCCGCGTGCCATGCACGACTTCGATCACCTGCTGTGGCAGATTTCCCATCATAACGTCTGCGTCTACAAGGATGAAGACGGCTGGTATCTGCTGTTCAACTCCCCCTGCCGCCATCTGCTGCCCGGCGGCGGCTGCGGCATCTACGACGAACG
>JAQVKR010000041.1 GCA_028694565.1 Gammaproteobacteria bacterium
GTGAACCCCTTCGCAGGCTCCCCGCCTCAGGCGACCCGCGCCACGCCGCCGCGCCGCGGATCGCCGGCGCCGGAGAGGCGTCCGCTGCCGGTGTCGCGGAGCACCGAGTGGGCGCCGCCGAAGAACAGGTTGCGGCCCTGCCAGACTTCGCACTGTCCGGCCAGCCCGCGCAGCAGCCCTTCCTGTTCAGGCGTGAAGCCGCCCTCCACGCTGAGCCGCTCGCCCTCCAGGTGCAGCCTCGGCGCGTGCACCGCGCCGCGCAGGTCCATGCCGGAGTCGGCCAGGTTCATGACCACCTGCAGCAGGGCGCTGCGGATGCGGTTGGAGCCGCCCGAGCCCAGCGCCACGTGGCGGCCGTCCGGCAGCAGCAGCAGGCTCGGGGCCATCATGGAGGACATGCGGGTGCCCGGCTGCCAGCGGTGGAAGCCGTGGGGATTGAGATCCTCCTCGCCGAGCATGTTGTTGAGCATGATGCCGGTGCCCGGCAGGACGTAGCCGCAGCCCTCGCCGTTGGAGACGGTCATGGCGGCCATGTTGTCCCCGGCGTCGATGACGCTGATGTGGGTCGTGCCGCGCCGCGCGGCGGGATGCCCCAGCACCCGCTCCCGGTAGTGCCTCAGGTAGCCCGGATCGAGGAGGCTCGCGGCATCCAGGTGGGCGGTGGGCCGATCGGCGTGGTGGCGGATACGGGCTTCGTTGGTCAGCGCCATGGCCCGGACCAGTCCCTCCAGGTGGGCGGCGGTGCCGAAATCGAGCGCTCCGCGCGGCAGCGCTTCCAGGAGCTTGAGGGCGAATGCCACCAGCAGGCCCCCGGAGGAGGGGGGCGGGTTGGTGTAGAGCCGGCTGCCGCGGTAGTCCACCCGCAGTGCGCGGCGCTTGACGACCCGGTAGTCGCGCAGATCCGCGTCCACCAGGTGCCCCCCGCCCTCGGTGCTGTCGCGTATCAGCCGCCGTCCCATCTCGCCCCGGTAGAACAGCCGTTCCCCCTCGCGGGCGAGGGCCTCCAGCGCGTCGGCCAGCTCCGGCTGGCGCAGCAGTTCCCGATGGCCCACCAGCCGTGCCGGATCGCGGCGGCTGCCGTAGACCGCCAGCGCGCCGGGGGTGCTGCGGAAGATGATGCCGACGATGTCGAAGATATAGGACTGGAAGGCGTTCAGGCGCAGCCCTTCGCGCGCGAGCGCCACGGCCGGCGCCACCAGGTCGGTCATGGGCAGGCGGCCGAGCTCGCGGTGGACCCGGAACAGCCCCTTGACGGCGCCGGGTACCGCCATCGAGCCCATGCCGATGTGGAACTCCTGCTGGGCGGTGCCGAAATCGGCCACGATGGGGTGGAAATCGAGTTCCCGGGGCTGGCGCCGGTGAGCCGGAGTCTGGGTGAAGAAATCGTAGAGGACCGGCGTCTTCCCCTGCGGGCGGGCCATGAGAAATCCGCCGCCGCCGAGGGACGCCAGCACCGGCTCGGCCACGCAGGCGGCCAGGAAGGCGGCCAGGCAGGCGTCGAAGGCGTTGCCTCCCGCCGCCAGGATTTCCACCGCCGCGGCGGCGGTGCGTGGATGCCCGGCGGCCACCACGCCGCGCTGGGGCGCCCGCGGCGGGCGCCGTCCTGCTCTTCTCACCGGTCCACCCCCGACCGTGTCGTGCCATGAGTAGAGGATAGCGCGCCGGGGTTCCCCTGCTTATCCCCCGGTTCCCGGGGGGCAATCCCGGCGAACACGCCGAAGTGATCGCTGGGCCAGGTGCCGCGGGGATCGGGGTGGTCCAGCACCACGCGCACGGCGCCGAACTCCGGCGCGGCCGCCTCCGGGCGGTAGAGGGCGTAGATGTGGTCCAGGGCCGCGGGCCGCTCCAGCGGCGCCGTGAGGGGGTTGGCGGGATCGAAGGTCGCCGCTGGCGGGGCCTTCGCGGCGTCCCAGCAGGAGCGGGCCCTCCAGCCGTGGACCCCGCTCCCGAGGGCGCGCAGCTCGGGGCTGTCCGGCGCCGCGTTGAAGTCGCCCGCCAGCAGGCGCAGCCGCGCGGGTGCGCTCCACAGGGGGGCGGCAAGCACCGCCTCCAGCTGCTTCCGGCGCGTTCCGCCGGCACCGGGCGGCCAGCTGAGATGCAGGCAGGCGGCGGTGATCGGGCCGCCGGGACAATCCAGGCGCGCCAGGAGGGCGCGCCGCCCGTCGTCCCCGGCCAGCGGGGGCAGGGTCGGATCGGACCGCTCCAGGATGGGCCAGCGGGAGAGCAGGGCGAGCCCCGACCAGCAATCGAGCCGCCGCTCGCCCACCCGGCGCACCTTCCGGCGCATGGGGAGAAGCGCATGGTGGAGGCCCAGCCGGGCGGCGAGCGCCGCGGCGGTATCGAGCCCCGCGGCCGGCGCCAGCAGGCACTCCTGCAAGGCCACCACGTCGGAATCGAGTCGCGCCAGGCCCGCCCCCATGGCCTCCAGCCGCGCCGGGTAGTCGCCCCCGCCCTTCCAGGTGTTCAGGGTGACGATGCGCAACATGCGGCCTTAACCGGGATTCTGAACGGCGGGACGGCGCCAGGGCCTGGCGGCCGCCGGCCTCAGCGGCATTCGCCCACGGAGCCGGGGCGGCAGCGGCGGCGATCGGTCCAGCTGGCGTTCCCGAGCGCGGCTCCCTCGAGCCGGATCCCGGTGATATCGGCGCCGCTGAGATCCGCCTTCTCGAGATTCGCCTCACCCAGGTCGGTGTCGTAGAGCGAGGCGCCCGCCAGCCGCGCCTTCACCAGCGTCGCCCCGGTGAGCCGGGCCGAGTCCAGCGAGGCCCCCTCGAGGTTGGCCTCGGTGAGATCGGCGCCGGCCAGGTCGGCGCCATCCAGCCGGGCCCGCTCCAGGTTGGCCCCGGTAAAGTCGGCGCCGATCCCGGTCATGCCGCTCAGGTCCGCATCGTAGAGGCGGGCGCCGGGCAGCCGGGCGCCGCTGAGATCCGCCTGGTAGAGGCGGGCGCGCTCCAGCCGCGCGCCGTTGAGCCGGGCATCGTTCAGGGCCACCGAGCCGAGGTTGGCCCCCACCAGGGTGGTGCGGCGCAGGCGGGCTCCGTTCAGGCGGGCCTCGGTGAGGTCCGCGAAGCTGAGGTCGGCGCCGTCGAGGTTGGCCCCGTCGAGGTTGGCCCGGGTCAGATTGGTCCGCACCAGGACCGCGTTGCTGAGGTCCCGGCCCTGCAGGTCCGCGCCCACCTTGTCGCAGCGGGTCCAATTCACCTGGGGGCCCGGCGGATCGTCGCAACCGGCGTGGGCGGGGGGCGCCAGGCACAGCATCGCCAGCAGCAGCAGGGTATCGCGGTTGATTTTCATGGGTGTCCCGAATTGGTTCGCGGATTCAATCCACCATTCGACATCATAAGTGATTGCGCGTTGCAGCATTAACTGCGCTTGAGTGGCCGAGTGAGGCGCGTGTGCGCATAATAGCCCGCTCGCGATGTTGGAATTAACCCCGTCATGCACCATGGGGGTCGTTTTGACACGAATCCGAAAACCAGACGCTGGCACACAGCACGAAAGAGAGGAGGGAAACCGATGCGCGTGATTCTGCTCGGAGGTCCGGGCGCAGGCAAGGGTACTCAGGCCAACTACATCAAGGAGCGGTACGGTATTCCGCAGATCTCCACCGGCGACATGCTGCGTGCGGCGGTGAAGGCGGGAACCCCGCTCGGTATCGAGGCGAAGAAGGTGATGGATGCCGGTGGCCTGGTCTCCGACGACATCATCATGGGCCTGATCAAGGAGCGCCTGCAGCAGCCCGACTGCGCCAAGGGTTACCTGTTCGACGGGTTCCCGCGCACCATCCCCCAGGCCGACGCGCTGCGCGAACAGGGCGTCGCCGTCGACGCCGTGGTGGAGATCGACGTTCCCGACGAGGAGATCATCCGCCGCATGAGCGGGCGCCGCGTCCACCTGGCCTCCGGCCGCACCTACCACGTGGTCTTCAATCCGCCGAAGGAAGAGGGCAAGGACGATGCCACCGGCGAGCCGCTGATCCAGCGCGACGACGACAAGGAGGAGACGGTGAAGGCGCGCCTGAAGGTCTACCACGACCAGACCGAGCCGCTCATCGACTACTACACCCGCTTCGCCGACAGCGGCGAGCAGGGGGCGCCCAGCTACGTCAGGGTCAACGGCATCGGCAAGGTGGACCAGATCCGGGACCAGATCTTCGCCGCCCTCGGCTGAGACGCCCGCGGTATCATGAAGGGCCCGCGCTCCCCGTCGGGGAGCGCGGGCCCTTGCCGTTTCCGGGCCAGTAACCGCGCGGTCAGCGCGGTTCTTTTTCACCCGCCGCTTGGGCTATCCTACAACCCCTTCATTTCCGTCCGCGGTGCCGCCGTGGGCACCTGTCGGAGCATTTCAATGAGCACTGTCGAGCTGAACAAAGACAACTTCGTCGAAGTCATCGAGAACAACGACATCGTGATGGTGGATTTCTGGGCCCCCTGGTGCGGCCCGTGCCAGTCCTTCGCGCCGGTCTACGATGAAATTTCCGAACAGCACGAGGACGTCGTTTTCGCCAAGGTGAACACCGAAGATCAGATGGAGCTGGCCTCCCACTTCCAGATCCGTTCCATCCCCACCCTGATGGTCTTCCGCGAAAAGGTCATCCTCTTCTCCCAGCCGGGCGCGCTGCCGGGCTCGGCGCTGGAGCAGCTCATCGGCCAGATCCGCGAGGTCGACATGGCCGAGGTGCACCGCCAGATTGCCGAGGAGCAGGACGGCGCACAGGCCTGAGGAGCCGCCCATGAACTCTGGCGTCCGCGACCCGGGGTACCGCCATGGCCGGTTGCCGGCCACGGGGGTGCTGCTGGTCAACCTGGGCACCCCGGATGCCCCCACCGCCGCGGCGGTGCGGCGCTACCTGGCCGAGTTTCTCTGGGATCGGCGGGTGGTGGAACTGGCGCGGCCACTGTGGTGGCTGATCCTTCACGGCGTCATTCTGCGCGTGCGCCCGGCGCGGGTGGCGCGCAACTACGCCGCGGTGTGGACCGACGACGGGTCCCCGCTGCTGTCCATCTCCCGCCGGCAGGCGGCGCTGCTGCAGGAGCGCCTGGCGCGGCGCTGCCCGGGTCCCGTCAAGGTGGCGCTGGGCATGCGCTACGGCAATCCCTCCATCCCCGCGGCCCTCGAGGAGTTGCGCGCGGCGGGAGTGGAGCGGCTGCTGGTGCTGCCCCTCTATCCCCAGTACTCGGCCACCACCACCGCCACCACCGTGGATCGGGTCGCGGAGGTGATGCGGAACTGGCGCTGGCTGCCGGAGCTGCGCTTCATCACCCACTACCATGACGACCCGGCCTATATCGAGGCGCTGGCGGCGTCCCTCCGCGCCGCTTGGGAGCAGCGCGCCCCGGGCGAGCGGCTGCTGTTCTCCTTCCATGGCATTCCCGAGCGCTACCACCGCCACGGGGATCCCTATCCCTGCCAGTGCCGCAAGAGCGCGCGCCTGGTGGCGGAGCGGCTGGGGTTGCCGGACGACGCCTGGTCCGTGGCGTTCCAGTCCCGCTTCGGCCGCGATCCCTGGGTCAAGCCCTACACCGACGTCACCCTGCGGGAGTGGGCCCGGGCGGGCGTGAAGCGGGTGGATGTGGTGAGCCCCGGCTTCGCCGCCGACTGCCTGGAGACCCTGGAGGAGCTCGCGGTGGAGAACCGCGATCTGTTCCTCGGCGCCGGAGGGGAGGAGTACAGCTACATCCGCGCCCTCAACGACGATCCCCTCCACATGGATCTCCTGGAAAGCCTGGTCCTGCGCCACGCCTCCGGCTGGCCCGAAACCGCGCCCGCCTGGGACGCCGCCACGGCCGACGCCGAATGCGACGCCAGCCGCGAACGGGCCCTGGCGGCCGGAGCGCCCGACTGATTTTTTTGAATGGACAGGATTGACAGGATTAACGGGATTCTTAGAAAGAAGTTTTATCCGCAGATTATGCAGACTAACCACCCTCTTCGGAGGCAGCGATACCCAGCCGATGAGACGGGTGAAAGCCAGTGCTGTGTCGCGCTGCGTCCGATAAGCGGATCGCTGATCGTTGAAACCCGACGCTGTCTTAATTTTTGGAAAATCCTGTAAATCCTGTCTATTACTGCCATTGCTGCCATGCAAACCCCGCAGACGTCTCCCCAGCCCGTGACCGTTCCCGTGGTGGAGATCGCCGGGCTGGCGAAGCATTACCGCGAGGGGGAGCGGGAGCGGGTGGTGTTCGCGGGGCTCGATTTCCGCATGGGCGCGGGGGAGGTGGTGGCGCTGCTCGGGCGCAGCGGCTCGGGCAAGTCCACGCTGCTGAACCTGGTGGCCGGGATCGACCCGCCGGACGCCGGGGCGGTGCGGGTGCTGGGCTCCGAGATCACCGCCATGGGGGAGCACGATCGGACCCTGTTCCGCCGCGCTCACGTGGGCTTCGTGTTCCAGTTCTTCAACCTGGTGCCCACCCTGACGGTGCTGGAGAACCTGCTCCTGCCGCTGGAGCTGCAGGGGCGGCGCGATGGCCGCGGCGAGGCCATCGCCCTCGATCTGCTGGCGCAGGTGGGGCTGGAGGATCGCGCCGGGAGCTTCCCCGAGCGGCTCTCCGGCGGCGAGCAGCAGCGGGTGGCCATCGCCCGGGCCCTGGTCCACGATCCGGAGCTGGTGCTGGCCGACGAACCCACCGGCAACCTCGACGAGGAGACCGGCGCGGCCGTGCTGGAACTCCTCGATCGCCTCACCCGCCGCCGCGGCAAGACCCTGCTGGTGGTCACCCACAGCCCCGAGGTCGCCGCCATCGCCGACGCCGTCTACACCCTCCACGACGGGCGCCTGATCCGGCAAACGGACGAAACTGACTGAATAGACAGGATTTACAGGATTCGCGGGATTAAGCTGCTCAGGTTATCGGTTTTCTTGGCCGTTGATGGGCGCTCTTGCTGCAACGCGGTCTCATGGGCTGGTTATCGGCACGGCCAGACCAGTACTCAATCGGCGTAATCCGTGTAATCTGCGGATAAGGCTTCTCTTTTAAAAATCCCGTTAATCCTGTCAATCCTGTCTATTACACGAAAATGATCCCGGTTCTCTGGCGTGCGAGCCTGCGCTTTCTCTGGCGCCATCCCTGGCAGACGGGGCTGACGGTGCTGGGCATCGCGCTGGGGGTGGCGGTGGTGGTGGCCATCGATCTGGCCAACGACAGCGCGCGGCGCGGCTTCTCCCTGGCCGCGGAGCAGACCGCGGGCCGGGCGACGCACCAGGTCATCGGCGGGCCGCGCGGGCTGGATGAATCGGTCTACCGGGCGCTGCGGATGGCGCCGGGGGATCTCCCCATGGCGCCGGTCATTGACGACTACGTGGCGCCGGCCGCCGATCCCGGGCGCTCCCTGCGGCTGCTCGGGGTCGACCCCTTCGCCGAGGCCCGGGTGCGCGACTACGTGCGGGTGGGGGGTGGCGGCACGCCGGTGACGCGCCTGCTCGCGGAGCCCGGCGCCGTGCTGATGGCCGCGGAGACGGCGGACTCGCTGGGGATGGCCCCCGGCGATCGGCTGGAGGTGCTGGCCCGGGGCCGGACCGCGACCCTGACCCTGGCCGGGTATCTCGAGACCACGGATCCGGCGCTGCGGCGCCTGGTGCGCGGCCTGCTGCTGACGGACATCGCCTCGGCCCAGGAGATCCTGGGCGAGCAGGGCCGGATCAGCCACGTGGACCTGGTGCTGCCGGCGGGCGCGGCGGGCGGCGCGGCGCTGGAGCGACTCCGCGCGCTGCTGCCCGCCGGCGCCGCCCTCCTGCCGGCCGAGCAGCGCAGCGCCGCGCTGGGACGGATGACCGAGGCATTCCACCTGAACCTCTCCGCCATGAGCCTGCTCGCCCTGCTCGTGGGCACCTTCCTCATCTACAACACCACCACCTTCTCCGTGGTCCGCCGGCGCCCCCTGCTGGGCGGCCTGCGCACCCTCGGCGTGACGCGCCGGCAGATCTTCCGCCTGGTGCTCGCGGAGGCGGCCGTGACCGGGCTGGTGGGGGCGCTGCTGGGGCTCGGGCTGGGGGTCGCGCTGGCGGAGCTGCTGCTGCGGCTGGTGACCCGCACCATCAACGACATCTACTTCGTGCTCACGGTCCGGGAGCTTTCGATCACCGCCTCCGGCCTCGCCAAGGGTCTGCTGCTGGGCGTGTCGGCCGCGCTGCTGGCGGCGCTGCCCCCGGCGCTGGAGGCGGCGCTGGCGCCGCCGCGCGCCATCCTCAACCGCGTGGTGCTGGAGGCCCGCCTGCACCGCGGGGTGCGCTGGTCCGCCGCCGCCGGCGCCGGGCTCGCCCTCGTCGGGGCGGCGGTCGCGCTCGTGCCCGGCCACAGCCTGGGGCTCGGCTACGTGGCCCTGGTGGCGCTGGTGCTGGCCTGCGCGCTGCTCACCCCGAAGCTGACCCTGCTGCTGGTGGCCGCGTTCAGGCCGCTCCTGGCATTCCTGCTGGGCGCGCTCGGCAACATGGCCGCCCGGGGCATCACCGCCCACCTCAGCCGCACGGGCGTCGCCGCCGCCGCCCTGATGGTGGCCGTCGCGGCGACGGTGGGCGTGGGCACGATGGTGGCCAGCTTCCGCGACACGGTGGTGCACTGGCTGGACGAGTCCCTGCGCGCCGATGTCTACGTGGCGCCGGCGCGGACCGCCGGCGGCGCGGCCTGGCCCGACCTCGGCCGCGGATTCGCGGAGCGCGTGGCCGGGCTGGAGGGGGTGGCGGAGGTGGCCACCTACCGGCGGGTCGTCGTGGAGTCGGCCTCCGGCCCCACCCAGCTCGTCGCCGCCTCCCTGCCGGCGTCGGAGCGCGAGCGCTTCCGCTTCCGCTCCGGTGCGCCGGACGCCGCCTGGGCGGCCTTCCGCGCCGGCGGCGCGGTGCTGATCTCCGAACCCTATGCCTTTCGCCACGGACTCGGGGTGGGCGACACCCTGGAGCTGCGGGGTTCGGCGGGCCCGGTCCGGCTGCCGGTGGCGGGCGTGTTCCACGACTACCGCTCGGATCAGGGGGTGGTGTACCTCGATGCCGGCCTCTACCGCCGCCTGTGGAACGACGAGGCCGTCTCCTCCCTCGGCGTCCACGCCCGGCCCGGCGCGGACATCGGGCAACTCATGGCCCGCATCCGCGCGCTGCCGGCCGGCGGCCTCGCGCTCGCGGTCCGCGCCAACCGCGAGCTCTTCAACGCCTCGGTGGAGGTGTTCGATCGCACCTTCACCATCACCACGGTGCTGCGGCTGCTGGCGGTGGTGGTGGCCTTCGTGGGCGTGCTGAGCGCGCTGCTGGCGCTGCACCTGGAGCGCGCCCGGGAGATGGCGGTGCTGCGGGTCAACGGCCTGACCCCGCGCCAGGTATGGCTGCTGGTCACGGCCCAGACCGGGCTGATGGGGCTGACGGCGGGGCTGCTGGCGGTGCCGGCGGGGCTGCTCATGGCCCGCGTCCTCACCCACGTCATCAACTACCGCGCCTTCGGCTGGACCCTGCAGTGGACCACCGATCCGGCCATTCTCGGCCAGGCCGTTCTGCTGGCCCTGGCCGCGGGTCTCCTCGCCGGCGTCTACCCCGCCTGGCTCATGGCCCGCACGCCCCCGGCACTGGCCCTGCGCGGTGAGTGACGGATTTTTAAAACACTTGTTGAACCGCGGATTAGCGCTGATTTTCGTTGATTCCATGCCAGTCAGCACTAATCTGCGGTTTATCCGGAAACGGAACGGTTTCCTCGCAGTCGTGGAACGTCGAGAGGTCGAACGGCAGTGGAAACGGATCCCATGCGTCTTGTGCGGCGGCTGACCCATCTCCTCCTCGCCGCGGCGCTGGCGTTCGCGCCCGCCCTCGGGGCGCAGGAGGGGGGCGGGTTCCGGCTGGGGGAGCTGCTGGGGGGGGACGGGGCGGGGTTCGCCCGGGCGCTGGAGCCGCGGCCCTTCAGGTTTCCCGCCGATCACGGCCCCCACCCGGACTACCGCAGCGAGTGGTGGTACTTCACCGGCAACCTGCGGACCGCGGGCGGCCGCCACTTCGGCTACCAGCTGACCTTCTTCCGCTTCGCGCTGCGCCCGGATCCCCCGGTCCGGGACACGGCGTGGGCCGCCAACCAGGTCTACATGGCCCATTTCACCCTCACCGATACGGAGGGCGGGCGCTTCCATGCCTTCGAGCGCATGAGCCGGGACAGCCTGGGGCTGGCCGGCGCCCGATCGCAGCCCTTCGCCGTGTGGCTGCGGGACTGGCGGGCGGAAGGGCGGGCGGCGGCGCTGTTCCCGCTGCGCATCAGCGTGGCCGAGGAGGGAATCGCCCTGGACCTCACCCTCGAGGGGGGCAAGCCCTGGGTCCTGCAGGGCGACCGGGGGCTGAGCCGGAAGAGCGCCGCGGCGGGCAATGCCTCCTACTACTACTCGGGTACCCGCATCGCCAGCCGCGGGCTGGTCCGCCTCGCCGGGGTCGATTATCCCGTCAGCGGCAGCAGCTGGTTCGACCGGGAGTGGAGCACCAGCGCCCTCGGGGCGGGGCAGGTGGGCTGGGACTGGTTCGCCCTCCAACTGGACGATGGCAGCGACCTCATGTACTACCGCCTGCGCCGCGCCGACGGCTCCACCGATCCCCACAGCGCCGGGATCCTGGTGGACGGCGAAGGGCGCACGACGCGCCTGGCGCACGACGCGGTCAGGCTGGAGGCGGGGAGGGAGTGGACCAGCCCCGCCACCGGGGCGGTCTATCCGGTGGGCTGGAAGCTGTCGGTGCCGGCCCTGGAACTGAGCCTCGAAATCGCCCCCCGCCTCCCGGACCAGGAGCTCGATCTCTCGGTGCGCTACTGGGAGGGCGCGGTCGGCGTCGACGGAGAACGGGATGGCCGCGCCCTGGGCGGGGTGGGCTACGTGGAGCTGACCGGCTACGGCGGCTGACCCGGGCCGGGGTCTTTGCCTTAAGGAATCCGCGGGATTAATGTTACGGGCTGGTGCGGTGAGCGGGAGCTGGTTTCCCGCCAGCGCGCCATGACCAGCAGGCGAGGGACAGGGACGCGGGTGCAGGGACAGTCCGAACCGCCGCCTCGTATCGACGCGGGAGCCGGGATCCCGCCCGTCTTCCTGTCCGCCCGCACGGAATGCCCGGCGGCGGGTCCCCCCCATGCCAAAAAACGTGTACGGCTCGGTACACGCAACCCGGAGGCGGACCCCGGGGATGCCATCTCGAGTGCACCAGGCATCTTCAATTCAGGGGAGTGCGATGAACGACCGGACAGGACGATGGATTGGCGTGGCCGTTTGCATGGCGGCCGGACTGGGGGCGGCGCAGGCGCGGGATCTGCCCGATCCGGCGCTGACGCCGGGGGAGACCCGCGCGGTCAGTGTACAGGGTCTGTGCGCGCCGGGCGGTGTACTGGAACCCGCGCCGCGGGATGTCCAGG
>JAQVKR010000485.1 GCA_028694565.1 Gammaproteobacteria bacterium
CGGCGCCAGATAAATCTGCTGCGCCACATATTCATTGGGATGCCGCCGGAAGTGATGGTTGAGCAGGGTGACCGGAACGATGAGCGGCACATCGCCCAGGCGGTAGGCGTCGATGATCTCCAGCAGTTC
Organism: Gammaproteobacteria bacterium; assembly: GCA_028694565.1. Lineage (GTDB taxonomy): Bacteria > Pseudomonadota > Gammaproteobacteria > DSM-26407 > DSM-26407 > Thioalbus. The sequence continues at coordinate 130 of JAQVKR010000485.1, forward strand.
GGCCTTGTCTGCGCCGTCGATCTGTTTCTTCAGGTAGCCCATGAGGTGTTGCAGCACGTTGGCGTGGCGCTTGCGCGTGGCGGGGTGGGCCAGTGCCGCCATGAAGCCGTGGATGTATTCCTGCGCCAGGGGAGCGATGGGTTCGCTGCCGGCGCGGGCGGCGAGGCGGCCGAGGGCGCGGTAGTATTCGGCGCCGTGGCTCATGAGAACCAGCTTGTGGCGGGAGTGAAACTCCAGCAGCCGCGCCGGGGTGATGCCTTGTGCTTCCAGTTGCAGCCAGCGCTGCCAGGCGAAGACCCGTTCGATGAAGTTTTCGCGCAGCACCGGGTCGCCCAGGCGGCCTTCCTCTTCCACCGGCAGGAGCGGCCGGGCTGTCATCAGTTCGCGGGCGTAGAGGCCGCGGCCCGATTTCGGTACGCCCTTGTCCTGGTAGACCTTGACCCGCTCCATGCCGCAGCTGGGGGATTTGCTCTTGAGGATGTAGCCGGCCAGGGGCGGCAGTTCGCGGGCCATGTGCCGGCCGTAGTCCTCCAGGGCGGCGGTGACATCCCGCGCGGGATCGAGCACGCCGACGGCGCGGGGCTGGGCCGGATCGCCCACCAGGCGCAGGGTGGGGCGGGGCACGCCCAGGCCGATGGCCACTTCGGGGCAGACGGGGACGAATTCGAAATACTCCCCGAGGGTGTCGCGGATGTAGGTGTCCAGCTTGTGGTTGGCGTCGAAGCGCACCTTCTCGCCCAGCAGGCAGGCGCTGATGCCGATGAGCGGAACGGGATCGCCGGGTTTTTTGATATTTGTCATTGGCGGACACATATATAGGCGCTAACGTACCCGCATCGTATTCAGGAGCACAGTCGCATGTCCATTACCACCGAAAGCCGCGATGCCGGCACTCTCTTTTCCGACCTGGTCGAGACGCTGGCCGACGGCCGCAGCCGCCTGCCGGAGGCGGTCCATCCCATGGCCGATCTGCTGGAGCTCTCCGCCGAGCAGGTGCTGGCCCGTTTCAAGGACAGCCAGCAGCAGGACTTCAGCGCCGTGATCAAGGAGCTGGAGGACCCGGCCAATCCGCTGTATCGCATGCTGCACGAGTTGCGCGATATCGCCGCCAGGCAGCCGGGCAATCCCTTTCCCGGCAACCGCCTGTTCGCCGCCGGCGCCCTGCAGGACATGTTCCTCGACCTGCACAACCACGTGATGGATCACCCGGTGTGGCGCCATCCGTTCTTCGTGCGTGTATTCGAGGGCCGCTTCACCCAGCCGCAGCTGGCCAGGTTCGCGCTGCAGTATTTCAACCAGATCAAGAACACCCGCCAGTGCGTGGCCCTGTCCCTGGGCCGCTTCTCCGGCGTGATGGCCTCGCCCTACGGCGTGCTCAACGAGCGCCTGTCGGAGCTGACCCAGATCGTGCTGGCGCAGCTGGTGGCCGACGAATACGGCGTGGGCAGCCACTCCGTCGAGGATTACCCCTCCATGGGCGGGCTGTTCCAGTCCACCACCCACATCGTCATGTACCGCCAGCTGTTCGACGGCCTGGGCATTCCGTTCGAGAAGCAGGACATCCCGATGCTGCCGGAGGTGGCCGACAACGTGCTGACCCAGCGCCTGGTGGCGGGCAGCGAGGCCTTTACGCCGCTGGAGTCCCTGGCCTCGGTGGGCCTGGGGATGGAGTGGGGTGTGCCGGAGTTCTTCAGCCTGCTGCTCGGCGGCATGATCCGTTTCGCCCGGGACCACCAGGTGCCGCTGACGCAGGAGCACCTGTTCGTGTTCATCGCCCACGTGCGCTACGACGTGCTGCACGCCATCGCCGTCATGCTGGTGACCAGCTTCTACGTGCGCGAGGCCCGCGACATCGAGGCCGTCAAGAACGCCACCAACACCCTGATGGCCGGGCGCTACGGCATGATGACCGGGCTGTATCACCACGTGTTCGGCGAGTCCTGCCCGACGCTGGCGGAGATCGACCTGGACCCGCGCTATCACCTGCGCGATCGCCGCATCGAGGACGAGCTGCGCCGCGCCCGCGCCCGGGTGGCGAACGGCACGGTGGAGCACACTGCCGCCTACCGCAGCCGGCAGGAGACGCCCTACGTTTTCGCCGCCGGGGTTTGATCAGGCGGGGGCCGCGACCGTTCAGGTGCCGCAGGGATATCGTTAGCCGGGATTCCGTAGGCCGGACTTAGCGTAGTGGTGTCCGGCGGCTGCCCGATACCGCTGCGCTATATCGGGCCTACGGGCTCAGGTGCCGCAGGGATCCCGTTAACCGGGGGTTCCGTAGGCCGGACATAGCGTAGCGGTGTCCGGCGGCCTACGGGCGGTTCCGGCATATCGACCCCCGGCGCCCCCGGTTTCTGCCGCAGGTTCTGCCCGATACCGCTGCGCTATATCGGGCCTACGGGCGGTTCCGGCATATCGACCCCGGGGCTCCCGGTTTCTGCCGAAGGCATCGCGGTTTTTGCCCCGGTTCTGGTCTATAAATCATGTGCGGTGCCGCCACGGCACCGCGCTGCCTTCATACAACAAGCAACAGGGAGATTG
>JAQVKR010000042.1 GCA_028694565.1 Gammaproteobacteria bacterium
CCGGAATATCCGCCCTTCCAGCCCCTGGTGGATGCCATGGAACCCGGTGGTGTGCTGAAGCCGCCGCCGGGCGTCTATGCCGGTCCGGTGGTGGTGGATGCCCCCATAATCATCGATGGCGGGGGCCAGGTGACCATCGACAACGGCGGCAAGGGCACGGTGATGCTGCTGGATACCGACGGGGCCCAGGTGCGCAACATGACCCTGAGGAACTCCGGCCGCTCCTTCAATGACATCGACTCGGGCATCCAGGTGCGCGGGAACTACAACGTCATCAAGGACAATGTCATCGAGGACACGCTGTTCGGCGTCGATCTGCAGCAGTCCGAGAACAACGTGGTCCGCCGCAACGAGATCAGCTCCAAGAATGTGAGCCTGGGACTGCGCGGCGACGGCGTGCGCATGTGGTACAGCTTCGGCAATACCATTGAGGATAACGAGATCCACGATTCGCGGGACAACATGGTGGTCTGGTACTCCCGTGACAATGTTATGCGCAACAACACGGCCACCCGCGGCCGCTACTCGATGCACTTCATGTATTCCCAGTACAACCTGGTGGAGAACAACCGGTTCTGGAACAACTCGGTCGGTATCTTCATCATGTACAGCGACAGCGTGGTGATACGCAACAACCACGTCTCCCACGCCACGGGGGCGACGGGCATCGGCATCGGCTTCAAGGAAACCTCCGACAACGATATCCTGAACAACGAGATTCTCTACTGCGCCAACGGCCTTTATCTCGATCTTTCGCCCTGGCAGCCGGACAGCACCAACCGCATCACCAACAACCTGGTGGCCTACAACGGCGTCGGGGTGCAGTTCCTGAGCGACTGGACCGGAAACGTTTTCAAGGAGAACACCTTCACCGGCAATCTGACGCAGGTGGCGGTCTCCGGGGCCAAGTCGGCCAAGCGCAACACCTGGGAGGGCAACTACTGGGACGACTACCAGGGGTTCGACCAGGACAACGACGGAGTGGGGGATACACCCCACCAGTACTACGCCTATGCGGATCGGATCTGGATGGATATTCCTTCCGCCCGTTTTTTCAAGGGATCACCGGTATTGGAGGTCATCGATTTCCTCGAACGGCTGGCCCCCTTCAGCACCCCGGAACTGGTGCTCAAGGATGAGCGGCCGCTGATTTATACCGAGACAGCTCAATGACCGACGAGAAGAACACGGAGAAACCCGCGAGGAAACCGCGGATTCTCGACCGCAAGACCCAGGAGGCGCGGCGTCGCTTCCTGCGCTCACTGGGGCTCGCCGCGGGCGTGGTCACCGCCTCGGTGGTGGGCTTCATTCCCGTGCTGCGCGGCTACAACCCGCGGCTGCGCCCGCCCGGCGCGCTGGCCGAGGACGAGTTCCTCGCCTCCTGCATCAAGTGCGGCCAGTGCGTGCAGGTCTGCCCGGTGGAGGCCATCTTCCTGGCCGATATCATGGACGGCTTCGGCAACGGCACTCCCCATATCGATGCCCGGGCCCAGGCCTGCGATTTCTCCTGCGACGGGCTGCAGTGCGTGCTGGCCTGTCCCACCGGCTCTCTCAGCCACGACACCAACTATCCCCACCAGGTGCGCATCGGCTTCGCCGAGCTGGCGCGTCCCGATCTGTGCCTGGCCATGCAGGGAAAGGGATTCAAGGGCCGCATCCGCGCCGGCGAGGCCGGCTTCAACGGCCTGTTCCGCTACGCGGAGCTCGACCGCTGGAATCCCCTTCCCATCACCGAGCAGGAGTTCGACCGGGAGATCTGCGATCTCTGCATCGTCCACTGCCCCATCGAGATCCGCCGCAACCAGTGCGAGGCTGGCGAGCCCCCCGCGGGCGACCTGAACCAGTGCCCGCCGACCCGCGCCATCGGGCTTGAGCCCGATCCCGGCGGGGGCATGCGCCCGGTAATCTACGAGGGGTGCGTCGGCTGCGGGGCCTGCGAAATGGCCTGCCCCGTGACGCCCGCCGCCATCGTGGTGGACATGACCAAGAACGCGGATACGGTGAAGGCATGAAATCCCTGGGCGAATCATTCATGCAGTTGCTCGGGCGGGCGCCGACCAAGCCCGGGAAGGACGACATCGCGCCCAAGGCGCAGGAGATCCATTTCTACAAGCGCAGCCAGAAGCTCGACATGGACGAGGTGCGGCGGCTGCACGACGAGAAGCCGGACAAAAACAAGTGGCTCAAGCGGCGCTGGGCGACGCTGCTGTTCGTCAACCTCCTGTTCGTGGTCTCCTACTACTTCGACATCCAGTTGCTGGAAGGGGCGCTCACCGCTTCGCGCTTCCTCGGCTTCCACATGGCGGATCTCAACTCCGCCCTGCAGGTGATGCTCGCCTTCAAGACGGTGCTCATCAACCTGCTCATCGGCACCGTCACGGTGTTCGTGCTCTGGTTCCTGGTGGGCGGCCGGAGCTTCTGCTCCTGGGTCTGCCCCTACCACCTGCTCTCCGAGTGGGCGGAGAGGATCCACCTGTGGCTGGCGAAGAAGAAACTGGTGAAGGACATTCCGTTCCATCGCGCCATCCGCTCCGTCTTCTACGTCATCTTCGCCCTGCTGGCCCTGGCCACGGGCTACACGGTGTTCGAGGCCATCTCGCCGACCGGCATCGTCAGCCGCGCGATCATCTACGGGCCCTCGCTGGCGTTGCTGTGGGTGCTTTTCCTCCTGCTGTTCGAGATCTTCGTCTCACGCCGCGCCTGGTGCCGCTATGTCTGTCCCATCGGCATCACCTACGGCGTGGTGGGCCTGCTTTCGCCCATGCGGGTCACCTACGTCCTGGAGGACTGCAAGCACGAGGGCGACTGCCGCAAGGTGTGTCTCGTGCCGCACGTGCTCGACGTGACCATCAAGGGGCGTGCCACCGACACCCGAGTGCCCATCGGGGCCGACTGCACCCGGTGTGGCATGTGCGTGGATGTCTGCCCCACCAATTCGCTGCGCTACGAGTTCAGCTGGCTGGAAAAGCTGAAGTAGAATCGGCGGTGATGTGATCCAAGCCTTCGAGAGGAAGTCATGATCCAGTTCCAGCAGGTGGTGAAGCGATTCCGCCGCAACACGGTGCTCACCGGGATCGACCTGGATATACATCCCGGCGAGCGTATCGCCCTGGTGGGTTCCAACGGTGCGGGCAAGACCACGCTCATCCGCTGCCTGCTCGGCGAGTATGTCTGCGACGGCAAGGTGTTCGTGGACGGTCTCGAGCCGCGCTCCCACCGCAGCGAGGTGCTGGCGCGGGTGGGTTTCGTGCCGCAGCTGCCTCCGCCGCTGAAGATGCCGGTGGGCCAGCTCATCCGCTTCGCCGCCAGCGTCTGCGACAGCGATCCCGAGCGCATGCGCGGAATCGCCCGGCGCCTCGGCCTGGATCCGGACACCTTCCGGCGCCAGCCGTTCGTCAAGCTCTCCGGCGGACAGAAGCAGAAGCTGCTCATCAGCATTGCCCTGGGACGTGACGCGGACATACTGGTGCTGGACGAGCCGGCGGCCAATCTCGACCCGGAAGCCCGGCACGTCTTCTTCAAGATCCTCGCCGAGAAGAAGGATCACGCGGTGATGCTCATTTCCAGCCACCGCCTCGACGAGGTGGCCTCGCTGGTGAACCGCGTGGTGGAGATGGACCGGGGCCGGGTCGTGCTCGACGACCGGGTGGCCGACACCGTGGACATGGACAGCGTGCTTGAAGTGCGCCTGACCACCGCCCGCCCGGAGGAGGCGTTCACCCGCACCATCACCGAGTGGGGCTTCCTGGACGCCGGCGACGGCAAGATCTGGGAGGGGCGGGTGGCCGGCCCCGACCGCCTCCGCTTCCTCGGCATGCTCTCCCGCTATGCCGGTCTGATCAACGGCATCAACATGGAGGAGGAGGGGGAGGGCGCCGATGCGCGCGTCACGCGTCTGGCCTGAGCGCCTGGTCGCATCCCTGCTGCTCTCCGCCGCCGTCGCAGTCCTCTCCGCCTGTGGCGGCGATCCCGGCACCGGGCCCGCTGAGGTGAAGTGGGACCGGGATGTCTGCGAGCGGTGCCTGATGATCCTCAGCGATCGGCGCTTCTCCGCCCAGATCCGGGGCTGGCCCAAGGGCGATCGGAGCCGGGTTTACTATTTCGACGACGTGGGCTGTGGAATGCTGTGGCTGGACCAGCAGCCCTGGAAGGACGACCCCCGCGTGGAGTTCTGGGTCAACGATCATCGTGACGGCCACTGGATCGATGCCAGAAAGGCCTGGTACGTGCGGGGATTCACCACCCCCATGGAGTACGGACTCGGTGCCCAGGACGAACCGGCCGAGGGGGCGCTCGCCTGGGAGGAGGCACGGAAGCTTGTCTACGAGATAGAGGAGCGTTTCACCCAGGAGGCGGGGGTAAGCCTCGATCCAGCCCGGCTGGCGCCCTCCATCTATGGTCGTGACCGGCACGCGGAAGATCCCGATCACGAACATGACCATGACCACGGTCCAGGGGAAGGCGAGCCCGCCGCCCCGCCGGTCCGGCAATGACGTCTTCACCCACGGAGCTCAAATGAAAAGTCTCTGGCTCACCGCACTCGCCGACATCACCGAGTCCCTGCGTGCCCGCTGGTTCATGGTCTACACGGCCATCTTCGGCGGTCTGGTGGTGCTGCTGTTCGTCTTCGGCCTGACCGAGTCGCGCATCATGGGCTTCCTGGGGCTCTCGCGCCTGCTGACGGTCTTCATCCAGCTCACCATGGCCATCCTCCCGGTGTTCGTGCTCATCACCACGGTCCGTTCCGTGGCGGGCGATCGCGAGGCGGGGGTATTCGAATACCTGCTGTCGCTGCCCATCACGTTGAGCGCCTGGTTCTGGGGCAAGATCATCGGCCGTTTCACGGTGATCTTCCTGCCGGTGTTCCTGGCCATGGCGGGAGCGGCCGCCTGGGCGACCCTCAAGGATATCCCGGTGCCCTGGGACGACTTCTTCTACTACACCGGCCTGCTGCTGGCACTGGCCTGGTGCTTCCTCGGCATCGGCATGCTCATCTCCACCGTGGCCCGTTCCGCCGACGTGGCCCAGGGGGCGGTGTTCATCATCTGGCTGACCCTGGTGCTGTTCCTGGATCTCATCCTGCTCGGCATCATGATCAAGGAGCACCTGCCGCCGGAATCGGCGGTGGCCATCGCCCTGGCCAACCCCCTGCAGGTATTCCGCATCGCCGCCATGATGATGTTCGACCCCCAGCTGGTGATGCTCGGCCCGGCCGCCTACATCATCCTCGACACCTTCGGCGAGCCCGGCTTCATGACCTATGCCATCGCCTACCCGCTGGCCCTTGGCACGGTGGCGGCCACGGGCGGGTACTTCCTGTTCCGCCGCGGCGATCTGCCCTGAGCGGGAAAATCGTTCCGCGTCTGCGCGCGGGGGGAACCGGACGGTAGCGGCGCGCTGCGCGCCGGCGAGTTCTTCGCGGCGGCAGCCGAAGCAAATCGGGGGCAGTGCCCGTGCGGGCGACTGCCCCCGCTCATTTCCGGCGCTTCGCGGCCTGCGGCCCGCCGCGGGCCTTTCTCCCCAGCCAGCCCAGCACCCGCCCCGGGTCGTTGCTGAACACCCCGTCGACTCCCATGGCACGGACCCGCGCCAGGTGCCGGCGCTGGTCCACCGTGTAGACGAGAATCCGCACTCCCCGGGCATGCGCCCGGCGCACCAGGACGCGGTTGACCAGGGCGAGGGGAACATGCAGCGAACGGGCATCCAGGCGCCGCTGCAGCGCGCCCCAGTCCACCGGCAGGCGGGATACCAATGCCCCCACCGGGATGCGTGGCGCCAGGCGGTGCAGCCGCGCCAGTTCGGCGTGGTCGAAAGAGGAAACCAGGAAGCGGGAGTAGTGCCAGCCGCGGTGGACATACTTGTGCACCAGGGCGGCCACCGCCGCCGCGGTGTCCGGGCCTTTCAACTCGATGTTGAGCCCCCGCTCCGGCCCCAGCGCTTCGATGATCTCCCACAGGAAGGGTATGCGCTCCCCGTCGCCTGCGTCGAGCCGCAGCAACGCCGCCAGTGGCAGCGCGGTCAGCGGGCCCCGGCCGTTGGTGGTGCGTTCCAGGGTGGCATCGTGGAACGCCAGCAGCGTGCCGGCCACGAACTGCGCGTCCACCTCGATCCAGTCGGCACCGGCGGCCGCCGCCAGGCGCATGGCCGCCAGGGTGTTTTCCGGTGCGAGCGCACTGGCGCCGCGATGGGCGATGACAGTGAATCCAGGGGCGCCGTTCATCGTGCTCGTCCGCCTCAATCCCTTTGCTGAAAGCATGGACCGACGCTGCCCGCCTGTCAGGTGCGGGCGGGAAAAATAACTGCCGGGGGAATAATTTCTTCGCGGGGGCGTCTACACGTTTGATCAGGCCCGCCCGGCGCGGCCCGCCGGCGGCGAGATCGGACCGATAATGCGGAGGATTACCCATGAAGAACGTCAAGAGCCTGTTGCTGAGCGTGGGGCTGCTGGCCCTCAGTGCGCCCGCCCTGGCCTTCCACTGCCCGGCGGACATGAAGAAGATCGACGCGGCCATGGAACGGGGAACCGGCCTGAATGAGCAGCAGTTGGCCGAGGTGAAGGCGCTGCGGGCCGAGGGCGAGGAGCAGCACAAGGCCGGCCGCCACGCCGAGTCGGTCGCGACCCTGGCCAGGGCCATGGAGATGCTCGGGATCCGGTAGCCCGGACCGGCGCGGGGCATGGACCACTTCACCCGGCGCCTGCTCCTGCACGTTCCCCGTCTGCGGCGCTATGCGCGCGCCCTGGCGGGGAACGGTGCGGAGGCCGACGACCTGGTCCAGGACTGCCTGGAGCGGGCTTGGCGCCATGCGCGCCAGTGGCGCGAAGCCGGGGACATGCGACCGTGGCTGTTCGCCATTCTGCACAATGTCTTCGTGAGCGGGGTCCGGCACCGGCTGCGGGGCCCCCGCTTCACCACGCTGGACGAGGCCCCGGAACCCGTGGCCGGGGGCGACGACCGGCCGGAGGGGGCCGAGGCCCTGCGGGATCTGGAGCGGGCCCTGGGCGGTCTGCGCGACGAGCAGCGCGAAGTGCTCCTGCTGGTGGCTCTGGAGGGGCTCAGCTACGAGGAGGCCGCCGCCGTTCTCGACATTCCCCTGGGTACGGTGATGTCCCGCCTCTACCGGGCGCGCGAGCAGTTGCGTCGGCACCTGGCGGAGGAGGGGATGATGGGATTGCGGAGGGTCAAGTGAGCCGGGACGAGCATGCCGTGACCGAGGCCGATCTGCACGCCTACGTGGACGGGCTGCTGGAGCCGAATCGGCGGACGCTGGTGGAATCCTACCTCGCCGGACAGCCCGCGGAAGCGGAGCGGCTCCGCGCCTACCGGCGCATCGGCCGGTTGCTGCACCGGGCCTATGATCCGGTGCTGGACGAGCCGGTGCCTGCGGCATTGACCGCCGGAGCGCTGCGCTCCCCGGCGCGCCGCCGGCTCCGGGCCGCCGCCGCCGCCGCGCTGTTCGGCCTGGGCGGGCTGCTCGGCTGGACGCTGCACCCGCCGGGCGCGGGGTCCCGGGCCGAGGCCATCGCCCGGGTGCTGGTGCGCCCGGCGGCCGTGGCCCACGCGGTCTACAGCCCCGAGGTCCGTCATCCCGTGGAGGTCGGCGCCGGGCAGGAGGCGCACCTGAGCGCCTGGCTCACCAAGCGCCTGGGCGCCGAGGTGCGTGCGCCCGGCCTCCAGACGCAGGGTTATGCCCTGGTGGGGGGCCGGCTGCTGCCGGGCGAGGACGGGACGCCCGCGGCCCAGTTCATGTACCAGGACGGGAGCGGCCGGCGGCTGACCCTCTACCTGCGCACCGGCCGGTGGGACAGCACGGCCACCGCCTTCCGCTACGCCGAGACCGACGGCAACGGCACCTTCTACTGGGTGGACGGGCCCCTCGGCTATGCCCTGACCGGCCCCGCCGACCGCGCCGCCCTGCTGCGGGCGGCGCAGGCCGTGCACCACCAGCTCAACCCCTGAGCGGCCCCGTCGCCGAAGCGGCGGGGAACGGTCGAACATTCCCCCGGGTGGCGCATTTCCCTGCGCCGCGGGTGCCTGCTGTGCCAGAATGTGGCTGAGACAAACGCCGGCAAGGCCCGATCCGCCCGATGCGCCGGCCGCCCGGCGGCTAGTGCAAGGGAGCGTACCGAAGAGTTCAGGCAGGGTATCTGACCATGCACAGCGACCCGAAAAGGGCTGGTTCCGCGTCCGGGGAGTTGGTGTTCGAGGCCCGGGGACTGACCAAGATCTACGCCATGGGCGAAGTCCGGGTGCATGCCCTGCGGGGCGTGGATCTGGAGATCTACCAGGGCGAGTTCCTGGTGCTGCTCGGCCCCTCCGGCAGCGGCAAATCCACCCTGCTCAACATCCTCGGCGGCCTGGACGCTCCCACCGCCGGGGCGGTCCGCTACGGTGACCACGATCTCTCCGCCTACGACGACACGGCGCTGACCCGCTACCGGCGCGAGCATGTGGGCTTCGTATTCCAGTTCTACAACCTCATCCCCAGTCTCACCGCCCGCGAGAACGTGGCGCTGGTGACCGAGATCGCGCGCTCCCCGCTGGCGCCGGAGGAGGCGCTGCGGCTGGTGGGGCTCGAGCAGCGCATGGACCATTTCCCGGCCCAGCTCTCCGGCGGCGAGCAGCAGCGGGTGGCCATCGCCCGGGCCATCGCCAAGCGCCCGGACGTCCTGCTCTGCGACGAGCCCACCGGGGCGCTGGACGTGCACACGGGGGTGGTGGTGCTGGAGGCCATCGAGCGGGTCAACCGGGAGCTCGGCACCACCGTGGTCATCATCACCCACAACGCCGATATCGCCCAGATGGCCGACCGGGTGATCCGCCTCAGTGACGGGCTCATCAGCGAAGAGCGCCGCAATCCGCAGCGGATCGCCGCGCACGGGCTGTCCTGGTAGCGCCGTGCGCGCCCTCGATCTGAAGCTCTTCCGCGACCTCTGGCACCTGCGCGGCCAGGCCCTGGCCATCGCGCTCGTGCTCACCGGCGGCGTGGCCACCTTCGTCATGTCCCGCAGCACCCTCGACGCCCTGCACGACACCCGCGCGGCCTTCTACCTGGAGACCCGCTTCGCCGACGTGTTCGCCTCCCTCAAGCGCGCCCCGGAATCCCTGCGCGGGCGCATCGCCGCCATCCCCGGCGTGGCGGCGGTGGAGACCCGGGTGGTGACCCAGGTGAACGTGGACCTGCCGGGTTTTCCGGAGCCGGTGAAGGGCCGGCTGGTGTCGGTGCCCGACGCCGGCGCGCCGCTGCTCGATGACGTCTACCTGCGCCGGGGGCGCCTGATCGATCCCGCCCGCGACGACGAGGCCCTGGTGAGCGAGGCCTTCGCCGAGGCCCATGGCCTCGAGCCGGGAGACACCCTCTCGGTGGTCATCAACGGCCGCTACAAGCGCCTGACCCTGGTGGGGGTGGTGCTCTCGCCGGAGGTCGTCTACCAACTCGCGCCCGGCGCGGTGATCCCCGATTTCCGCCGCTACAGCGTGCTGTGGATGGCGCGCCGGCCGCTGGCCACCGCCAACGACATGGACGGCGCCTTCAACGACGTCGCCCTCGGCATCGCCGCCGGGGCCAGCGCCCGGGCGGTGATCGATCGCCTGGACGAACTGCTCGCACCCTATGGCGGGCTGGGCGCCTATACCCGCGAGGACCAGGTCTCCCACCGCTACCTGAACGAGGAGTTCCGCCAGCTGGAGCAGATGGCGGTGATGTACCCGGTGATGTTCCTCGGCGTGGCCGCGTTCCTGCTCAACGTGGTGGTGAGCCGGCTGGTGGGCACCCAGCGCGAGCAGATCGCCATGCTCAAGGCCTTCGGCTACGGCAACGGCGCGGTGACCCTCCATTACGTGAAGCTGATCCTGGCCATCACGCTGCTGGGTGATTTCGGCGGCGTGGCGCTGGGGGTGTGGATGGGGCAGGGACTGGGCGATCTCTACATGGACTACTACCGGTTCCCGTTCCTGCTCTACCGCCTCGATCCCGCGCTGGTGCTGCTGGCGGCGCTGATCAGCGCCGCCGCGGCGCTGTCCGGGACCCTGTTCGCGGTGCGCACCGCGGCGCGGCTGCGCCCCGCCGAGGCCATGCGCCCGGAGGCGCCCCCCGCCTACCGCGCCACCCTGCTGGAGCGCATCGGCCTGCAGCGGCTGCTGGCCCCGCCCAGCCGCATGATCCTGCGCCACCTCGAACGGCGGCCCTTCAAGGCGCTGCTCTCGGTGGTGGGCATCGCCTTCTCCTATGCCATCCTGATGCTGGGCAGCTTCTTCGGCGACGCGGTGGACTTCCTGGTGGACGTGCAGTTCCGCCAAATCCAGCGCGAGGACATGACGGTCTCCTTCGTGGACACCACCGGGCGCGAGGCGCTGTTCGAGCTGCAGTCGCTGCCGGGCGTGCGCTACGCCGAGGGGGTGCGCGGCGTTTCCGTGCGCCTGCGCAACGGCTACCGCACCTACCGCACCGGCATCCAGGGCCTGGAGCGCGACGGCCGCCTGCAGCGGGTGCTGGACGAGTCGCTGCGCCCCATCCCGCTGCCGGAAGGCGGCCTGCTGCTGAGCGACTACCTGGGCGAGCTGCTCGGGGTGGAGGTGGGCGACCGGATCACCGTGGAGATCCTGGAGGGTGAGCGGCCGGTCTACCAGGTGCCGGTGGCGCGGGTGATCACCCAGTTCGTGGGGGTCGCCGCCTACATGGACCGCGCGGCCCTCAACCGCCTCCTGCGCGAGGGCGACGTCGTCACCGGCGCCCTGCTGGCGGCGGACCGCCACTCCCGCGGCGCCATCTACGACGAGCTCAAGGCGCGGCCGCGGGTCGCGGGCGTGGAGGTGCGCGAGTACGCCATCGACAACTTCAACGAGCTGATGGCCCGGTCCATCAACCTGTTCTCCTTCTTCGTGGTCATCCTGGCGGGCAGCATCGCCTTCGGCGTGGTCTACAACAGCGCCCGCATCGCCCTGGCCGAGCGCGGACGCGAGCTGGCGAGCCTGCGGGTGCTGGGCTTCACCCGCGGCGAGATTTCCTACATCCTGCTCGGCGAGATGACCCTGCTCACCCTGGCGGCCCTGCCGGTGGGCTTTCTCATCGGGCAGGGGATGGCCGCGTATATGATCGAAACCATGCAGAGCGAGCTGTTCCGCATCCCCTACGTGCTGGAGGCGCGCACCTACGCGTTCGCCGCGCTGGTGGTCCTGGTGGCCTCCGCTCTCTCCGCGCTCATCGTCCGCCGCCGCCTCGATCGGCTCGATCTGGTGGCGGTGCTCAAGACCCGGGAGTGAAGTCATGAAGTGGCGCCGCAATATCGGAATCCTGCTGCTCGCCGTCCTCGTCGCCGGAGGCCTCGGCTACGGCT
>JAQVKR010000043.1 GCA_028694565.1 Gammaproteobacteria bacterium
CACACCGCCGCGGCCGCCACGACCAGGAAACCCGCCATGCCGATGACGAAATAGGGGAGCAGCTTGCCGGCCAGGAACTCCCCGCGGGTGAGCGGCGTGGTGCGCAGCATGACGATGTTCCCGAGCTCCATCTCCCGCGCCGCGGTCAGCGCGGTCATCAGCGCGCCGATAACCGCCATCACCACCGCGATGACCCCGGGCACGACCGCCAGCCGGCTCTCGCTCGCCTCGTTGAACCAGACCCGGTTGCGGATCTCCAGTGGCGGGACGCCACCCTGCTCCATGGCGTAGTCGTTCACCAGCGCCTGGGTGTAGTTGCGCACCAGGCGCGCGGTATTGGCGTCCACCCCGTCGAGGATCAGCTGCAGCCGCGCGTCGCCGCGCCCGAGCGCCGCGGCGAAGTCGCGCGGGATGACCAGCCCGGCCCAGATCCCGCCGTGCTGGACGGCGTCGGTGAGGGCGCGGCGATCATGGAAGCGGTCGATCACCGCGAAGGCGTGACTGGCGTCGAGACGGGCGGTGAAATCCCGCGACACGGCGTCGTTCGACTCCTGCAGCACGCCGATGGGCGCCTCGGTCACGTCGAGCCGGATGGCGTAGCCGAACAGGAACAGGAGCATGGCCGGCATCAGCAGCATCAGCGCCAGGCTGCGGGGATCGCGCAGCAGGTGCCACCACTCCTTGCGCGCCATGGCCCGGACGTGCTGGAGGTTCATTGCCCCTCCAGCACGGCCACGAAGACATCCTCCAGATCGGGCTCCGCCGCCGTCACCCGCTCCAGCTCCAGGCCGCGCTCCCGCGCCAGCGCGGCGATCCGCGCCCGCACCGCCTCCGGGTCCGTGCCCGGCTCCAGGCGCACGCGCAGCGAGCCGGCATGGGGGATCACCTCGCGTACCTGCTCCCAGCGGGCCAGCGCGCCGGCGCACTCGTTGCAGCGGGCCATGCGCACCTCGAGGATGGGCGTGGGCAGCGGCCGCGCCACCAGCTCCGCCGGGCTGCCCTCGGCCACGATGCGCCCGGCGTCCATGAGCGCCAGGCGGTCGCAGAAGGCCGCCTCGTCCATGTAGTGGGTGGTGACGAGGATGCCCATGCCGCCCTCGGCCAGTTCGTAGATGAGCTCCCAGAACTGCTGGCGGGCCAGGGGATCCACGCCCGAGGTGGGCTCGTCCAGGAACAGCACGTCGGGCTGGTGCAGCAGGGCCGCGGCCAGGGAGAGGCGCCGCTGGAAGCCCAGGGGCAGATCCCGGGCCAGGGTCCGGCCGTGCTCCGCCAGCCCCATGTGCTCCAGCCCCCAGGCCAGCCGCTCCCGGCGCCGGCGCCCGGTCAGGCCGTAGAGCCCCGCCTGCAGGGCCAGGTTCTCCGCCGTGGTGAGTTCGCCGTAGAGGGCGAAGCGCTGGGCCAGGTAGCCGATGCGCGCCCGGGCGCGGCGCGGGTGGCGCACCATGTCCACGCCGGCCACCTCCATGGTCCCGGCCGTGGGCGGCAGCAGGCCGCAGAGCATGCGGATGGTGGTGGTCTTGCCGGCGCCGTTGGCCCCCAGCAGCCCGAACACCTCGCCGGCCGCCACCGCCAGGGCGACGCCGTCCACCGCGGTGAAGCCGCCGAAGCGGCGCGTCAGCCCCCCGGCGGCGATCATCGTCGCGGTGGCTGCGATGGCGGCCGCGCGGGTCACGCCCGCTCCTCCCGTCCGTCGCCCAGCGCCAGGCGCAGCACCGCGTCCTGCAGCGTGGGCGGGGCCGGCTCCGCGGCGAGCCCCGGATCGATCCGCGCCAGCGCCGCGGCGAAGGCCGCGGGCGGAATGGCGGCGGAGAGCCAGGCATGCAGCCGCGCCCCCACGGGGAATACCTGCTCGACCCCGTCCAGGGCCGCCACCGCGCCGCGGCGACCGCGCGCGCCGGGTCCGGAGACCGCCACCAGGACGGAGCCCTCCACCCGGGCCAGCGCCTCCGGCGCCCCCTGGTGCACGATGCGCCCCGCCTCCAGGATGGCCACCCGGTCGCAGCGCTCCGCCTCGTCCATGTTGGCGGTGGCGTAGAGAATGGTCATGCCCTCGGCGCGCACCCCGTCCAGGAGCTCCCAGAAGGCCCGCCGGGAGAGGGGATCGACTCCGGTGGTGGGCTCGTCGAGGCACATCACCTCGGGGCGGCTCATCAGGGCGCAGGCGAGCGCCAGCTTCTGCATCATGCCGCCGGAGAGCTGGCCGGCCCGCCGCGCCTCGAAGCCCGCCAGCCCGGTGCGCCGGAGCAGATCCGCGGCCCGGGCCCGGGCATCGTCACGGCGCAGTCCGTGGAGGTCGGCGAAGAAGGCGAGATTCTCGGCCACGGAGAGATCGGTATACAGGCCGAAGCCCTGGGGCATGTAGGCCACGCGCGCCCGCAGGCGGGGATCGGCGGGCGTGCCGCCCACCGCCCGGACCCGCCCGCCGGCCGGGGCCAGCTGCCCCACCGCCAGGCGCAGCCGCGTGGTCTTTCCGGCGCCGTCGGCGCCCACCAGCCCGAACACCTCGCCCCGCTCCACCCGGAACGCCACGCCGTGCAGCACCGCCGCGGCGCCGTAGGCGAAGCGGAGATCCTCCAGCTCGATGAGCGGCGCGCTCACGGGGCCGCCACGGGCTCCAGGGTCACATCCGCGGGCATGCCCACCTTGAGCAGCCCCTCCGGGTTGTCCACCTCCACCTTGACCCGGTAGACCAGGTCCACCCGCAGGGCGCGGGTCTCCACGGTCTTGGGGGTGTACTCCGCCTCGGGCGAGATGAAGGTCAGGCGGCCGGAAAAGACCCGCCCGGGCTGGCCGTCCACCCGCACCTCGGCCGGCATCCCGATCCGCACCCGCGCCAGGTCCGGCTCCGTGAGGTAGGCCCGCACCCAGGGCCGGTCCAGCTGCGTGACCCGCAGCGCCGCCTGGCCCGGCTGCCACACCTCGCCGAGGTCGGCCATGCGCACGCTGACCACGCCCGCCGCGGGGCTCTTCAGGGTGGCGTACTCCAGCTGCCGCGCGGCGCTCTCCGCCGCGGCCCGGCGCGCCGCCGCCTCCGCCGCCGCGCGGTCGATATCCTCCGGGCGGGTCCCCTCCACCAGCAGCTCCAGGCGCTGGCGCGCCTCCTCCACCCCCGCCGCGGCCACGTCCCGCTGCCGTTCGGCCCGATCCAGGTCCTCCCGCGAGGCCAGCTGGCGCGGCACCAGGTCCCGCATGCGCTTCACCTCCGCCTCGGCATAGCGCTGCTCCGCCCGGGCCCGGTCCAGGGTGGCCCGGGCCGCCGCCACCTCCTGGGTGCGGCTGCCGGCGCGCAGGGCCGCCAGCGCCGCTTCCGCCGCCTTCGCCTCGGCACGGGCGCGCTCGAGCGCCAGGGTGAAGTCGTGCTCATCGAGCCTGGCCACCACCTGGCCGGCGCCCACCACGTCCCCCTCGTCCACCGCCAGCTCGCTGACCCGCCCGCCCACCTGGAAGGCCAGGTCGTATTCGCGGGCGTCCACGGTTCCGGAGAGACGGATGGCGCCGTCGGTGGCCGCATCGGACCAGGGCCACTTGCAGGCACCGAGGGAGAGAGCGGAGAGAGCCAGCGCCAGAACGGCGGCTGAGCGCGTCGGTGAGAGCTTCCGTTGCAGTGCCATGTTCGGTTTCCAGGTTGGAAAATGCGCAGCTAGTGTACTGCCTCACTCTTGGAGGTACTTTCAGGGCCCCCCGAAAGTGCCGGGACAAGACGCAGTGCGCAGGCAATGGTCATGCCCTTGATCAAGCGCCGCACGCGGTCATGGTGCTTTCGGGGAGCTCCCTGCGGGCGAGTCGCCGAATGGGCCTCCAAGAGTGACGCGGTACACCCGATCTCCCCCATCACCGGCCGGGAGGATGCCCGGGGCGGTCCGGCGCTAGCCGAACAGGACCAGGCCCCACACGCCCGCGGCCAGCAGCAGGCACACCAGCACCGCCGCCGACCCCAGGTCCTTGGCCCGCCCGGCCAGCTCATGGTGCTCCGGGCCGATGCGGTCCACCACCGATTCCACCGCCGAGTTGAGCAGCTCCACCACCAGCACGCTGCCCACCGCGCCGATCATCAGGGCCCGCTCGATGCCGGTGTCGCCCAGCCAGCAGGCCAGGGGCACCGCCAGGGCCACCAGCAGCAGCTCCTGGCGGAACGCCGCCTCGTTGCGGAACGCCGCCCGCAGCCCGGCCAGCGAATAGCCGGCGGCGTTGATGATGCGGGTGAGGCCGGTCGCGGATGATGCCATCGTGATCTCAGGGTTACAGGGTTACAGGGTTACAGGGTTACAGGGTTACAGGGTTATGGGGAGGATAATCGCACTCACGCACTCCCGGTGTTGGATTATGGGTGATGAGTGATGGGACGATCCGCATCACGCATTCACGCATCACGCATCACGCATCTATGCATCCCCCGTCCCCGGCTTCCAGGCCAGGTCGAGATCGCGGGCGGCGCGGACGTCGTCCAGGCGCCGCACCGGCAGCGTGTAGGGCGCGCCCTTCACCAGGTCCGGCTGGCTCTCGGCCTCGGCCCGGATCCGCACCAGCGCCTCCACGAAGGCGTCCAGGGCCTCCCGGCTCTCCGACTCGGTCGGCTCGATGAGCAGGCACTCGGGCACCAGCAGCGGGAAGTAGGTGGTGGGCGCGTGGTGGCCGTAGTCCAGCAGCCGCTTGGCGAAATCCATGGCGGAGACGCCGAAGGCGCGGGCCTCGCGCTTCAGGGTGACGATGAACTCGTGGGTGGCGCGGCGCTCCGGGAAGGCCAGCTCGAAGCCGGCCTCGCGCAGGCGCGCCTGCAGGTAGTTGGCGTTCAGGGTGGCGAAATCGGCGACCCGGGTCATGCCGCCGCGGCCGATGAGGCGCGCATAGACCCAGGCGCGCAGGATCACCCCGGCATTGCCGGCGAACGCGCCCATGCGGCCGATGCTCTCCGGCCGGTCGTCCTCGTCCAGCCAGCGGTACTCGTCGTCCTCGCGGGCCACCATGGGAATGGGCAGGTAGGGCTCCAGCCGCCGGCTCACCCCCACCGGCCCGGCGCCGGGCCCGCCGCCGCCGTGGGGAGTGGCGAAGGTCTTGTGCAGGTTCAGGTGGATGACGTCGAAGCCCATGTCGCCGGGACGCACCTTGCCGAGGATGGCGTTGAGGTTCGCCCCGTCGTAGTAGAGCAGGCCGCCGGCCTCGTGGACGATGCGGGCGATCTCGGTGATGCGGCGCTCGAACACCCCCAGGGTGGAGGGGTTGGTGAGCATGATGCCGGCGGTCTGGGGCCCCACGGCCGCGCGCAGGGCCTCGAGGTCCACGTCGCCCTGCTCGTCGGTGGGAATCTCGCGGACCTTGTAGCCGCACATCACCGCCGAGGCGGGGTTGGTGCCGTGGGCCGCGTCGGGCACCAGCATCTCCGCCCGCGCCGTGTCGCCGCGGGCGTCGTGGTAGGCGCGGATCATGGCCACCCCGGCGAACTCGCCCTGGGCGCCGGCCATGGGCGCCAGCGACACCGCCGCCATGCCGGTCACCGCCCGCAGCATCTCCTGCAGCT
Source organism: Gammaproteobacteria bacterium (assembly GCA_028694565.1). Taxonomy (GTDB): domain Bacteria; phylum Pseudomonadota; class Gammaproteobacteria; order DSM-26407; family DSM-26407; genus Thioalbus. The sequence goes on from JAQVKR010000043.1 coordinate 5,516, forward strand.
CGAAGGCGCAGGCCATGAAGCCCTGGCTGTGGCTCTCCGGGGCCTCCGGGTGGCGGGCCAGGAACTCCGGCAGCAGCGCGAAGCGGTTCGCCGCCCGCGGATTGTACTTCATGGTGCACGAGCCCAGCGGGTAGAAGTGGGTGTCGATGGAGAAGTTCTTCTGCGACAGCCGGGTGTAGTGGCGCACCGCCTGCAGCTCGGAAACCTCCGGCAGGCCGGGGGGTTCGCTGCGCAGAAAGGCCGCGGGTATGTCGTCGACCGCGGCAACGGCCGACGGCGCCTGTGAGGTGGCCCGGCGGCCCGGGCTGGACTGGTCGAAAATGAGCATGGCGTCGGAAAGATTCAGGGTTACAGGGTTACAGGGTTACAGGGTTACAGGGTTACAGGGTTACAGAAAGGATAATCGGACTCACACACTCCCGGTTATAGGTGATGGGTGATGGGTGATGGGTGATGGGACGATCCGCATCACGCATCACGCATTCACGCATTCACACACTCCCGGTGATGGGTGACGCGTTTTGAGTGATGGGACGATCGGCATCACGCATCACGCATCACGCATCACGCATCACGCATCACGCATCACGCATCACGCATCACGCATTCACGCATTCACGCACTCACCCCTGTGTCGCCGCCAGGGCGGCCTCGTAGTCGGGCTCCTGGGCGATCTCGGGCACCAGCTGGGTGTAGACGACCTTGTTGTCGCCGTCCAGCACCACCACGGCGCGGGCGGTGATGCCGGACAGGGGGCCGTCGGTGATCAGCACGCCGTAGTCCTTGGCGAAGTTGCGGCTGCGCATCATGGACAGGGTGGCCGCGTTCTCCACCCCCTCGCTGGTGCAGAAGCGGCCGGAGGCGAAGGGCAGGTCGGCGGAGACCACCAGCACCGCCAGATCGTCACGGCCGGCGGCGGCCTCGTTGAACTTCTTGGTGGAAATGGCGCACACCGGCGTGTCCAGGCTGGGGACGATGTTGATGAGCTTGGTCTTGCCGGCGTAGTCGGACAGGGAGCGATCGGCCAGATCCTTGTCCACCAGGACGAAATCGGGCGCGCTGCTGCCCAGCTCGGGCAGTTCGCCGTTGGTGTGGATGGGGTTGCCCTGCAGTGTCACTGTTGCCATCGGGTCTCTCCTTTGTCCATCGGTCGGTTTGCAGTCCGCGCGGGTGCGCGCCCGTCTCCGGCGCCTACCACTTGGGCTGGATGGGGCACTTCACCGGGTTGCGCTTCTGGATGATGCGGCCGAGATGCTCGGCGTAGGCGTCGAGATCGGCCGGGGTCTTGGTTTCGGTGGCGCAGATCAGCAGCGCCCGGCCCAGCTCCGGGTAGGGTCCGGAGAGGTCGTAGCCGCCGAGCAGGTTCTGCGCGCCGAGCGCCCGCAGCGCCTCGCCCACCGGCAGCGGCAGGCGCAGGGCCGTCTCGTGGAAGCAGGGCCGGTCGAAGACGGGCTCCACCCCCGGCAGCGCGGTGAGCCGCTCGGCCAGCGCCCGGGTGTTGGCGTGGCAGGCCGCGGCCACCCGGCGCAGCCCCTCGGCGCCCAGCAGCGCCATGTGGATGGTGGCGGCGGTGACCATCAGCCCCTGGTTGGTGCAGATGTTGGAGGTGGCCTTGGCGCGGCGGATGTGCTGCTCGCGCGCCTGCAGCGTCAGGGTGAAGCCCGGCCGCCCCTCCAGGTCCACGGTCCGCCCGACGATGCGGCCCGGCATCTGCCGCACGTGCTCCATGCGGCAGGTCATGAAGCCGAAGTAGGGGCCGCCCGAGGAGAGCGGCACTCCCAGCGGCTGGCCCTCGCCGCAGCAGATGTCCGCGCCCTTGCCGCCCCACCGCCCCGGCGGCTTCAGCAGGGCCAGCGCCACGGGGTTGGCCAGCGCGATGGCGAGCGCGCCGTTGGCGTGGGCCCAGTCGGTCAGGGCGTCCACCTCCTCCAGCACGCCGAAGAAATTGGTCTGGGGAATCACCACCGCGGTGACATCGCCGCCCGCGTACCCTTCCAGCGCCGCGGGGTCGACCTGGCCGTGGGCGGGGTCGAAGGGCACCTCCACCAGCTCGATGCCCTGGTGGCGGACGATGGTGCGCACCACGCTGCGGTAGGCCGGGTGCACGCTGGCGGGCAGGAGCACCCGCCGGGACTTGGAGCGGCGGTTGGCGCGCACCGCCATCAGCACCGCCTCGGCCAGGGCCGAGGCGCCGTCGTAGAGGGAGGCGTTGGCCGCCTCGAGCCCGGTGAGCGCCGCCATCATGCTCTGGAACTCGTAGACCACCTGCAGGGTGCCCTGGCTGGCCTCGGCCTGGTAGGGGGTGTAGGCGGTCATGAATTCGCCGCGGGTGACAATCTCCCAGACCGCCGCGGGGATGTGGTGCTCGTAGGCGCCGGCGCCGATGAAGCACAGCGGCGTGCCGTCCTGCCGGGCCCGGTCCCGCAGCAGCCGCCCCACCTCCATCTCCACCGCCGCCCCGGGCACGCTCTCCGGCACTTCGGCCCGGAGACCGGCGGGGATCTCGTCGAAGAGCGCCTCCACGTCGGCGGCCCCGATGGCCTCGAGCATGGCGCGGATGTCGGTATCGGTATGGGGAATGAAGGGCATGGTCGCGTTCCGGCGCTTCTCAGGGCGGGCGCGCCGCGGCGAGGCGGCGCGCCGGTGTCAGGCCTCGTCGTCCAGCTGCGCCTGGTAGGCCTTCGCGTCCAGCAGCTTGTCCAGCGCGGCGGCATCGGCGGGCCGCAGGCGGAACAGCCAGCCGTCGGCGAACGGGGACTGGTTCACCAGCTCGGGCGCGTCGGTCAGCGCCTCGTTGGCCGCGGTGATCTCGCCGGCCAGCGGGCTGTAGACATCGGAGGCGGCCTTCACCGACTCCACCACCCCGCACTCCTCGCCGCTGCCCACGCCGCGCCCCACCTCGGGCAGCTCCACGAACACCAGGTCGCCCAGCAGCTCCTGGGCATGGTCGGTGATGCCCACGGTCACGGTGCCGTCCGACTCGGCGCGGACCCACTCGTGGCTGCTGGTATATTTAAGGCCCTCAGGCACTTCGCTCATGATGACTCTCCGGTCGTCTCAGACACTGTAGACACGCTTGCCATGCCGCACGAAAGGCGGCTTCACCACGCTGGCCCGATGCAGCCGGCCGCGAATCTCCACTTGGCACTCGGTGCCGATCCGCGCCGGCACGCGGGCCAGCGCAATCCCCACGCCGAGGGTCGGGGAGAAGCCGCCGCTGGTGACCTCGCCGTCCCCCGCGCCCTCCACGACCACCCGCTGGTGGCCGCGCAGCACGCCGCGATCCTGCAGCACCAGGCCCACCTGGCGGCGCTCCACGCCCGCCGCGCGCTGCGCCTCCAGCGCGGCGCGGCCGACGAAGTTCCGCTCCGCCGGCTCCCAGGCCACGGTCCAGCCCAGGCCCGACTCCAGGGGCGAGGTCTCCTCGTCCATGTCGCTGCCGTAGAGGGACATGCCCGCCTCCAGCCGCAGGGTGTCCCGCGCCCCGAGCCCGCAGGGCCGCACGCCCGCCTCCAGGAGGTCGGTCCACAGGGCCGGGGCCCGCTCCTCGGGCAGCAGAATCTCGAAGCCGTCCTCGCCGGTGTAGCCGGTGCGGGCGACGAACACCCCGCCGGCGTCCACGCCGTTGAAGGGACGCAGGGTGCGGGCGCGATCGGCCTGCGCCGGCTCGAGCGCCGCGTAGACCTTCTCCCGGGCCTCGGGGCCCTGGACGGCGATCATGGCCATATCGCGCCGCTCCCGCATCTCCACCGCGAAGGGGCGGGCGCGCTCCCCGATCCAGGCCAGATCCTTGTCGCGGGTGGCGGCGTTGACCACCATGCGGAAGAAGTCGTCCTCCAGATAGTAGACGATGAGGTCGTCCACCACGCCGCCGCGCTCGTTCAGCATGCAGCTGTAGAGGGCCTTGCCGCGGACCTGGAGCCGTTCCACGTCGTTGGCCAGCAGGTGGCGCAGGAACTCCCGCACCCGCTCCCCGCGCAGGTCGGCGATGGTCATGTGGGAGACGTCGAACATCCCCGCCGCGGTGCGCACGGCGTGATGCTCCTCGATCTGGGAGCCGTAGTGCACGGGCATGGCCCAGCCGGCGAAATCCACCAGCCGGGCGCCCAGCGCCACGTGCTGGTCGTAGAGCACGGTACGTTTGTCCATCGGTTCCCTTCCGCCAGATTCAGATCCGCGACTATAGCGGAGCCCCGTCCACGGTCAAAGTGCGCCGGCACGCCTTCGGCCCATTCCCGTCCGCCGCGGCCGCTGCCTGGCCGTTCGATTCGGACAAAGAAGCCAGCCACCCCGGAGACGCGGAACCCGCGGAGGATAAAAGTGCCGGAGAACACACGCTTCGAGCCGGAACCGTCACGGTCGACAACGGTGGATCAATGCGCCGCCATGCTCCGTGGGCTCCGTGCCTCCGGGGTGAATCCCGTGCCGGCCCGAAACAAATGTTCACCTGGCCGGCGCCGCGATCAGGCGGCCTCGCCCGGCGGCAGTCCCCGCGCCAGCCGCGGCAGGTCGCCGCCGAGCCCCAGGGCGCGGCGCATGAACAGCGCCTTGAGCGGGGGCAGCCGATCGGTGATCCCCAGCCCCAGGTTGCGCGCCCAGGCCAGCGGCGGCAGGCTGCCGGCGAACAGCCGCTTGAATCCCTCCATGGCGGCGATCATGAGCAGGTTGTCGCCGCGCCGCCAGCGCTCGTAGCGGCGCAGGGTGGCGAGGCCGCCCGGATCGCGCCCGGCGGCGGCCCCCGCCAGCAGCACCTCGGCCAGGGCCGCCGCGTCGAGCAGCCCCAGGTTCACCCCCTGCCCGGCGAGCGGATGAATGGTATGGGCCGCATCGCCCACCAGGGCCACGCGCTCCACCACGTAATGCTCGGCGTGACGCATGCGCAGCGGGAATCCCGCCCGCGGCCCCACCCGGATCACGGCGCCCGGCGCATATCCGAAGGCGCGCTCGAGCTCGGCCCGGAACTCCTCCTCGTCCAGGGCCAGCAGCGCCTCGGCGTGGGCGTGCCCGGTGGACCAGACGATGGAGCAGGCGCGAGGCTCGCCGAGCGGCAGGAAGGCGAGCGGGCCCCCGGGCAGGAAGCGCTGCCGCGCGGTCTCGCCGTGGGGCTCGGCGGTCTGCACGGTGGCGACGATGGCCGTGTGGCCGTAGTCCCACCCCTCCACCGCCACGCCGATCTGGTCGCGCACCCAGGAGCGGGCGCCGTCGGCCCCCACCACCAGCCGGGCGCGGATCCCGCCGCCGCCGGTCCTCAGCACCGCCTCCCCGTCGAGGCGCCGCAGCCCGGTCAGGGGCGTGCCGAAGCGGCGCTCCACGTTGCCGTGCTCGCGCAGGCGCTCCAGCAGCGCCGCACGGATCACCCGGTTCTCGATGATGTGGCCGAGGTTGTCCTCGCCGAGCTCGGCACAGTCGAAGTGGATGCCGCCGGACCCGCCGACGGCGTCCCACACGCGCATCTCGCGGTAGGGCGCCACGCGCCGCGAGACCATCCCCTCCCAGGCGCCCAGCGCGCGGAAGATCCGCTCGGAGGCCCGGGTGACGGCCGAGACGCGGAGATCGTACTCCCCGCCCGCGGGCGGCTCCGGCTCGGGCCCGGCATCCACCAGCACCACCCGCAGGCGGCTGCCGCCCAGGGCGCAGGCGAGGGCGGCGCCCACCATGCCGCCGCCGACGATGGCGATATCGTAGGTCGCGCTCATTGTGACTCCTCCTCGAACGATCCGCGCCCGGGCCGGCAGAGCGGACGCTCGCGGCCAGGCGCGGGATCGGGCGGGCCAGCCCCATGGTCACCC
>JAQVKR010000044.1 GCA_028694565.1 Gammaproteobacteria bacterium
CGAGGAGGCCCGCCGCGGCACGCGGCGCACCCTGGTCCGGGTGCTGGAGGCCCTGCTGCGCCTGGCCCATCCGCTGATGCCCTTCATCACCGAGGAGATCTTGCAGCGCGTGGCGCCGCTGGCCGGCAAGTCCGGCGCCACCATCATGCTGCAGCCCTATCCGCAGGCCGAGGCCGGAAAGGAGGACGGGCAGGCGGTCGCGGACATGGAGTGGGTGCAGGCCTTCATCGTCGGGGTGCGCAGCATCCGCGGGGAGATGAACATCGCCCCCGGCAAGCCGCTGGCCGTGCTCCTGGACCATGGCGGTGACGAGGACCGGCGGCGCCTGGAGGAGAACCGGGCCTTCCTCGCCACCCTCGCCCGGCTGGAATCGGTGGCCTGGCTCGAAGCGGGCGCCCCGGCGCCGGTTTCCGCCACCGCCCTGGTCGGCTGGATGCGCATCCTGATCCCCATGGCCGGCCTCATCGACAAGGATGCCGAGCTCGCCCGCCTGGGCAAGGAGATCGCCCGCCTGGGCAAGGACCTGGAGCGCGCCGAGGGCAAGCTGGCCAATCCCAGCTACGTCAACAAGGCGCCCGCCGAGGTGGTGGAAAAGGAGCGGCAACGGGCGCTGGAGCTGCGCTCGGCCCTGGAGAAGCTGGGGGCGCAGAGGGCCCAGATCGAGACCTTGTGACGATCCGCCCGGACGGCCGCCGGGGCATGGGCGCGCCGTGAAGGAGCGCCCGCCCGGGCGCGTCCCGGAACAGCCGGCCCGGGGCTCCACCCGCCTCCGGCCCCGGGATCCCGGCCTCGGGCGGGGATAAGGGATTGGCGCCGATCGTCCGGCGGGCTGCCGGCGCTCAGCCGCCCCGCCGGCGGCGGTTACTGTGATACCCTTCACGGGGCTTTACATCGGCGTTGGTCACCGTCCCGGGATGGGGCTACATTTATCGAGACCGCAGCCGTATTTTTTCGACAATGCAGCGCTGCATTCCAGCCATGTCACGGGGCCGCGCACGGATCATGTCAACCGTTCTCATCGTCGACGACCAGTTCACCAGCCGCAAGATCCTTGCCGAGCTTGTGCAGAAGATTGAAAACGGTCTCGACATCGTCACCTTCGCCAATCCCCTGGAAGCGCTGGAATGGTCCCGTGAAGCCCAGGCGGATCTGGTCATCACGGACTACAAGATGCCCGAGCTCGACGGGGTCGAGTTCACCCGCCGGTTCCGGGCCACGCCTCTCGGGGCCGACATTCCCCTGGTGGTGATCACGGTGGTGGAGGATCGCAACATCCGCTACCAGGCGCTGGAGGCCGGCGCCACCGACTTTCTCACCAAGCCCATCGACCACTACGAGGTCCAGGCGCGCTGCCGCAACCTGCTCACCCTGCGCCGCCAGCAGCGCATCATCAAGGATCGCGCCAAGTGGCTGGAGCAGCAGGTGGCCCTGGCCACCGCCGAGATCCGCACCCGCGAGTACGAAACGCTCCTGCGCCTGGCCAAGGCCGGTGAATACCGTGATGTGGACACCGGCAACCACGTGTTGCGCATGGCCAAGTACTCCCGCCTGATCGCCGACCAGCTGGGACTGCTGCCCCAGGAGAGCGAGGTGATCGAACAGGCGGCGCCGATGCACGATATCGGCAAGATCGGCATTCCCGACAGCATTCTCCTCAAGCGGGGCCGGCTGACGGACCGGGAGCGCGAGGTCATGAAGGCCCATACCCGGATGGGTTACGAGATACTGAAGGGCAGTCCCTCGAAGTACCTGCAGATGGGGGCGGTCATCGCCCTCAACCACCACGAGCGTTACGACGGCAGCGGTTATCCGCAGGGGCTCGCCGGCGACCGCATTCCCCTTGCGGCCCGCATCGTGGCGGTTGCCGACGTCTACGACGCCCTGACCACCGTCCGTCCCTACAAGCCCGCCTGGTCCAGCGAAGACGCCATGGACTACCTCACCACCCAGATCGGCCGCCATTTCGATCCCCGCTGCGTGGAAGCCTTCCTCTCCGACCACAACCGGGTCTTCGAGGTGCAGCGCCAGCTGCCCGACATGGGGCGGCTCGAAGAAGCCGAGTGATCGGTCACGTCCCGGAACACCCGGGCTTGTGCTATCTATTTGTTTAGGCTTTACTTTGCCAAAGCGAGCGGCGGATCCCGAACGCCGGGTGAAACGCTGCGCGGACTGGGGTATCTTCAGCGGTGCCGCCTCCTGCAGGGGCAGCGGCCTTGAGTGACCCCTGTTGACAGGTTTCAACCGAGAGACCGAAGAGAGCTCGATGCCTCTGTCCACAACCCTGAAAGCGGTATTGCGGGTGCGCCAGCGCCGGCAGGCCGATCCCGAGCGCGAGCAGGCATTCCTGCGCGCCCTGCTCGGATCGATCGCCGTGGGTTACCTGGTCTACTCGGCCTTCGCCGACGGCATCATCGAATCCCATGAGGCCAGCGTGCTGGTGGCCTCGGCGCTGTTCCTGACCGCCACCTTCGGCCTGCTGGGCTGGATCCTGACCCATCCCGGCATCGCGCCCCGGCGCCGGGTGCTCGGCATGGTGCTGGATCTGGGCGCCACCTCCTACGCCATGTACATGCTCGGGGAAACGGGCGCGCCGCTGTTCGGCATCTACCTGTGGGTCACCCTCGGCAACGGTTTCCGTTTCGGCGCCCGCTATCTCTACGTGGCCACGCTCATCAGCCTGGCCGGCTTCATCGCGGTGATCATGCTCAACGACTACTGGGCGACGCACCGCATTCTGGCCATGGCCATGCTGTTCACCCTGTTCCTCATTCCTCCCTACGTGGCGACCCTGCTGCACCGCCTGGAGGACGCCGTGGAACGGGCGAACCAGGCCAACAAGGCCAAGAGCCGGTTCCTGGCCAACATGAGCCACGAGATCCGCACGCCTCTCAATGGCGTCATCGCCATGAGCGACCTGCTCATGGACACGCGCCTCAACACCGAGCAGAAGGACCTGGCGCAGACCATCCACGCCTCGGCCCGAACCCTCCTCTCCCTCATCGAGAACATCCTCGACATTTCCAAGATCGAGGCCGAGAAGCTGGTCCTGGAGCGGACCGAGTTCGATCTGCACGCGCTGGTCAACGGCACCGCCGCCATGCTCATACCCCAGGCGCGCGCGAAGGGCCTGATGTTCACCGTGCACATCTCGCCCGAGACGCCGTTCCTGCTCCTGGGCGACGCCCTGCACATGCGCCAGATCCTGATCAACCTGGCGGGCAACGCGGTGAAATTCACCGAGGAGGGCGGAGTCGAGATCCGGGTGCACCGGTTGGCGGAGAACGAGACCGCCGTGCGGCTGCGTTTCGAGGTGATCGACACGGGCATCGGGATTCCCGCCGACGCCAAGGCGCGCATATTCGACAGCTTCACCCAGGCCGACGACTCACACACCCGCCGCTACGGGGGAACCGGCCTGGGCACCACCATCGCCAAGCAGCTGGTCGGGCTGATGGGTGGCGAGATCGGCGTGGAAAGCGAGGAGAACCGGGGCACCACCTTCTGGTTCGAGCTGCCGCTGGAGAAGCAGGCGGTGATGCGGCAGGCGGGTGGTCCGCCCATGAGCCTCAGCGACACCCGGGTGCTGCAGGTGGCCGTTCCCTCGGCGGACCGGCGGATTGTCGCCGACTTCCTCGCCGGCTGGGGCGTCAGCTCCGACTCCTGCCCCACCTGCGCCCAGGCCTTCGCCCGCCTCGTGGACGCCGCCAACAAGGGCACGCCCCACCACATCGTGCTGGCCGACGCCCGCTACCTGGACATGGCGCCCCAGCAGTTCGCCACCGCGGTGGCGGGCGAGACGGCCCTGCGCCAGGTCTCGCTGGTGCTCATCCACGGCGGCCTCGATCATCTCCAGCAGGAACAGCTGCTCCAGGGCGGCTATTCCGCCCTGCTCCACCATCCCGTGGCCAAGCCGCTGCTGTTCAATGCGCTGCACGCGGCGCGGGCCGAGCAGACGCCCACGGACGACGTGGTGAGGCTCTCCGAGCACCTGGCGGCGGCCTGCGACGGCGCCCGGCTGAACATTCTCGTGGGCGAGGACAACCGGACCAACCAGAAGGTCATCCAGCGCATCCTCGAGCGGGCCGGGCACTCCTCCCGGATCGTCGGCAATGGCGAGGAGGTCCTCGACGCGCTGGAGAGCGACAGCTACGACATGGTCGTCATCGACATGCAGATGCCGGTGATGGACGGCCTGCAGGCGATGAAGATCTACCGCATGATGCCGACGCAGTCCGGGCATCTCCCCTTCATCGTGCTCACCGCCAATGCGACCACCGAGGCGATGCGCGAGTGCGAGGAGGCCGGCGCCGACGCCTATCTCACCAAACCCATCGAACCTCGCTTGCTGCTGGAGGCGATTCACCGGCTGAAACCGGAGAAGGATGAGAGCAGACCCGTCATGGAGAAGCTCCCCCCGTCGTCTGTTCAACCGGCGGACAAACCGTCGGCTTCCCCCGCGGGCGGCAGCCTCAGTCCGCAAACGCTCGAACACCTGGAGCGGCTTGCCCAGGGCAGCGACTTCCTCGAGGAGCTCATCGGCGGATTCATCAGCGACACCGAGGATCTGCTGGGTCGGCTGCGCCCGGCCGTTGAGCGTTCCGCCTTCGAAGAGGCGCGCGACATCCTCCACGCCATCGCCGGGAGCGCCGGCAGCCTCGGCGCCGATACCCTCTACGAGGCCTGCTCCCAGCTCTCGCGGGCCACCCGGCTCGGTGACCCGGGACTGATGCGCCAACGCCTCGAGGGGCTGTTCCGCGAGTTCGAGCAGACCCGCGAGGCCCTGCGCGAGTACCTGCGCCGGCGCAATGCCGCCCACGCCTGATCCCCCCGTCGCACCGGCAACGCGGACAGGGGCGCGCGGGCCGGCGGCCCCGAGGCGCCGTTCCCGCGGCGTCCAATCATCCACCGGCGGCTGAGCTCTCTCAGCCGCCGGTTCGTTCGCCAACCGGCCGGACCTGGACGACAGGGGCGTTCCGGCCCTGTTCCCGGAGCGCGTCGTCTTTTCGCGGCGGGCTCAGCCCTGCGGCGAGCGCGTCAGGCCACTTCGTGGGCGCTCTCGCCCTTCTTCTGCTCGCTGAAGGCCTTGTCCTGGGCCCGCACGAGCCGCTCCATCACCTTCAGGTCCTTGGCCTCCAGCTGCATGGCCGCATCGACCCAGATGCGGGTGATGTCCATCAGCTCGGCATGGGTGACGGGGTTGTAGCGCTGGCGCACCCGCTGCATGGCCAGCTGGCCGATTCGGGAACGGCTGTGCTTGCGCACATAGCGGTAGACCTCCTCCTCGCCCTCTCCCTCCTCGGCGAGAACGTCCACGACGCCCATCTCGAACAGCTCCTCCGCGGTATGTATCCGGCCGCTCAGAATCAGCTGCTCGGCGCGGATGGGATCGATGCGGCGCGCCAGCAGGCTGTAGGCGCCCATGCCCGGGAACAGGTTGAACAGAATCTCGGGCAGTCCCATCTGGGAACCGCGCTCGGCGATCACCACGTGGCTGGACAGGGCCGCCTCGAAGCCGCCGCCGAGGGCCTGTCCCTTGACCAGGGAGATGGTGGTCAGCGGCAGGTTGTAGTTGATGGAGTTGGGGAACAGAACGTCGATGCAGGCGGTGGCGTACTTCAGCAGGCCGGTGCGATCCCGCTCCCGGATCAACGACATGAACAGGTTGAGATCCCCGCCGAGATTGTAGACGCCCGGCACATCGGACGTCAGCACCTGGTAGTTGACGGGAAGAAGCTCACCGTTGGCCGGGAAACGGCCGCCGTGGTTCTCCAGAATGCGCTGGTACTTGCGCAGGTCATCGAGCAGGCGTGGCGTGAAACAGGGACGCGGAGCGGAATGCATGTAGAGCCAGATGATGCCGTGCTCCACGTCGAAACGGGTGGTCAGCTGCTCGTAGTAGGCCTGGACACTGCCCTGGAACTTCTTGCTTTCAAAAGACATTGCGAACCCCCTTGGTACGCTGGTGGTGCGTTGAGTGGACTGGCAAAGATCAAAAAAGTACATCTGAAACAGGCACATAGAAGAGCCTTTTTGCATTGACCCAAGTATGGGCAATGGGGGGGTAAAAGCAAATGTCCACGCTCTCCGATGTGACGCAGTTCACATTTCGGATGTGCGGAGCCCATTCGTCGCCGTCGACCGCCGCGGCGCGGGCCGTCGCACCCGTCGCGGGCGGGCGCATCGGCGCGGGGAAATGGGCGCGGGGCGTCGCTCCGCCGCACGGTGCGAAAACGGCCGGGAGCGCGATGAATCAGGCACCTGCCCGCCCGGAGCCGGGCTCAGACCAGGTCGAGTGACTGGGGCGGTTCGAGTCCGGCCACGGCGTTGACCGCCTGTTTCCAGGCCTGGGACTGCATCAGTTCGGCGCGCAGGGGCGCGGGCCGGCCGTGCAGACGGACCAGGCGCAGATGCGAGGTGGGATCGTCGTGGTGGCGGAGTCGGTCCAGCACCCGGTGGGTGGCGGCCCGGTCGTTGCAGACCAGCACCATGTCGCAACCGGCCTGCAGGGCGAGCTCGGCCGCGGATTCCGTATCGCCGGCCACCCGGGCCCCCTCCATGGTCAGATCGTCGCTGAAGATGACGCCCTGGAAGCCGAGCCGCCGGCGCAGGATCTCCTGCAGCCAGTGCCGCGAGAAACCCGGTGGCATGGGATCCACGCGGGGATAGACCACATGGGCGGGCATGATGGCCGCGAGCCCGTTCCGGCACAGCCGCTCGAAGGGCACCACGTCCTCCAGCAGCAGCTCCTCGAGCCGGCGCTCGTCGCGGGGAATGTCCACGTGCGAGTCGGCGGCCACCGAGCCGTGACCGGGGAAGTGCTTGCCGGTGGCGGCCATGCCGGCCCGGTGCATCCCCTCGATCCATGCCTGGGCCAGCCGGGTGACCGTGTCCGGCAGGCGGTGAAAGGCGCGGTCGCCGATGACTTCGCTGAGACCCCGCCCCAGATCGAGAACCGGCGCCAGGCTGAGATCCACGCCCACCGCGCGCAGTTCCGCGGCCATGAGCCAGCCGCCGGTCTCCGCCAGGCGCAGCGCGCGCTTGGGTTCCTGTTCGAACAGCGCCCCGAGCCGCGCGGCGGGGGGTATCCGGGTGAACCCCTCGCGGAACCGCTGGACCCGCCCCCCCTCCTGGTCCACCGCCACCAGGAGACGCGGTTCGCGCAGGGCGTGGATTTCCGTCACCAGCGCCTGGATCTGCTCCGGATCGCTGAAGTTGCGGCTGAACAGTATCACGCCCCCGACCGCCGGGTGGCGCAGCAGTTCGCGCTCCTCGGCATCCAGATGGAGTCCCTGCAGGTCCAGCATCACGGGCCCCAGTGACATGGCCTCTCCCACCCCCTGTTCGATTATTGCCGTGCTGTGCACGGGATGATTACGGATTGATGACGGGGGGGCAAGGGGAACGGAGCCGCCGTGCCGGCCGGTGCCGCCGGCCCCGTCAACGTGTTCCGGGGCCTTTCTCCGGCGGCGGAACGGGGAACGGGAACGGCGTGACCACGGCCGATTCGCCGAGTTCGATGACCTTGGCCGGACCCTCGCGATCCACCTCGTCGATGCGCACCACCGAGTGCAGCGGGATGAGGGTGCGCGACACGCCCTGGAACTCGCTTTTCAGGCGCTCCTCCACGGGATCCACCAGCAACGCGCTCTTCTCGCCGAACACCAGTTCCTCGACTTCCACAAACCCGAACAGCGAACCCTGGGAAACCTTGCGCGCATAGATTTCATACAGGGAGCCCTGGTTGTGGAACATGACCTTGAAGAGACGTTGCTGGGTGGTCATCTGGCGCGGATCCCGGCTGCCGGAACGGACCGCCAGAATAGCACAGCCGGCGCATCCGGGATGGCCTCCGCCGCCGTCCGGCGGGCGCGGGCGCTGGCTTCCACGGCGGAACTACTCGACGACGAGGACCCGCGTGCCCGCCGGCGTGCGGTCGAACAGTTCCACCAGATCGCGGTTGCGCATGCGTATGCAGCCATGGGACAACGGCACGCCCATGGGCAGCTCGTCCGGGCAGCCATGGATGTAGATATAGCGGCGCATGGTATCCACGGCCCCGAGGCGGTTGCGTCCCGGTTCCAGGCCGCTCAGCCACAGGATGCGGGTCAGTATCCAGTCGCGGTCGGGATGGCGGGCGCCCAGCTCGGGCGTGTAGATCTCCCCGGTGGGACGACGGCCGACGAAGACCGTGCCGAGCGGGCAATGATCGCCGATCCGGGCGCGGACCTGGTGCAGCCCCCGCGGCGTACAGCCGCTGCCGGAGCGCTCGCCGGCACCGTTGCGGGCGGTGGAAACGGGATATTCGAGCCGCGCCCCGTCCCGCTCCAGGGCCAGCCGCTGGTGGCTAAGATCGACAACAATCCGTGGCATGTGCGCTAGTGTACCCGCTTCGCCCGTGAAGGCGCTTCCAGAGCCGCCCCGAAAGCGCCTGGACGAGGCGCAGCGCAGGCAATGGCCCCGTTCCCTCGCCGAGCGCCGCGAGGCGGCCCTGTCCCCTGTCCGGCCGCTGCGCCGGAATGTGGGTGTTGCGCCGCATCAGCCTGGCATACCCGCCGGACGCCGGCAAAACCGCGCCCGGAACGTCGCGCCGGGCCCCGGGTGAGGCGCGGAGCGCGGCTTGATCACGCAGGCAACGCGGCTGCCGGTGAAATCCGCTCCGGGCGCGGCGGCCGAGGTGCTCCGATCCGGATGCGGGGTGGGCGGTGCCGGCGCGGGTCACGGAAGGCTTGCAATCCACCGCAAAGACACCTATTTGGTAAGGGACGCGGGCCGAAGCCGCGCCGCGCCGGCCCCGAATCTCCGGACGCGCACCGCATCACGGGCCCGCGCACAATGCGGGGAACGCCGGATGTTCTTTCAGGGGTGACGCAGTACACTGGGACCACAGGGGTTCACTGGATGATGGAGGATGCAGTCATGGCCGAAAGCTACCGTCCCGTCGTTGGTGAATGGTACTGCAACCTCGAAACGGGCGATCTGTTCGAGGTGGTCGCCCTGGACGAGGACAGCGGCACCATCGGCATCCAGTATTTCGAGGGTGAAGTGGAGGAGATCGACTCCGATACCTGGACCGAGCTGATGCTCGAGCCCAGCGCGGAGCCCGAGGACTGGTCCGCGCCGTTTGACGACCTGGAACGGGAGGAAATCAACTACGGCGAAGCCCAGCGTCCGGAAAACTGGTCAGGCCCCTTCAACGACATCGACCTGGAAGACTGACGCTTCCGCCCTCCCCCTATCCTCCCCGCCCGGCAGCCGCGGCGCGGCGACGGCGCTTCGCGCCCCGGGGCTCAAGGACCTGGCCGCTGCGCCGAGGCCCCGGGTTCGTGCGGTTGGAACCCGGCTTTCCGCGATCCGCCGGCCGGATGTCAGCGTATCAACAGGAGCGAACAGCTCAACCCGCCCAGCAGGCGCTCGGTGATTTCGAGAGCGGTGCTCATGCCGCGGGCGGGGGCATGGGTCACCAGGATCCGTCCCTGCTCGGCTTCCACCGCGCGCTGCAGCATCCCGGGTGAAGTACCCTGAATGAACAGGAAGCGCGCCTGCGCCCCCTGCCGTTCCAGCCACTGCCCGGCCAGGTCGCGCAGGGACTCGGCTTCCGCTCCACCGGGCTGCGGTATCAGCACCACCAGCCCGTCCCGTTCCCGACGGGCCAGCTGAAGTGCCGCGGCCAGCGCGCGGAAAGAGGGCTCGCCGCCGTCGAACAACACCAGCACCGGCCGTCCGGGCGGCGCCTTCCGCCCGACCAGCAGCGGCGTTTCCGGCGCCGACTCCAGGATTCGCCGCAGATTGCTGCCGATGATGCGGCGGTGGGGATTTCCTCCCCGGCCCACCACGACCAGATCGGCGTCCCGGGCCGCAAGAAGCAGTTCCGCGACGATCTGCCCGCGCACCACCCGCAGCGAACCGGCGATCCGTCCGCGCCGGAGGTTCTGGCGCAGCAGCCGCTCTATCAGCCGGACCTGGGCCCGCAGGCTCTGCTCCAGCTGCAGGGCGTCCAGGCGGCGCGGCATGCCCGAGGAGAGGCCCACCTCGCGGGTGAAGGGCAGCTCCGCGAGACGCAGCAGATTGGCATCCTCCACGAACAGGCCGAGCAGCTCGGCCCGGTCGCGGACCGCCAGCTCGACGGCCGCCTCCAGCGCCTCCCGGCTGTGGGGCGAGGCGTCCAGGGCCACGAGTATGCGGCGGAACACCCGGGTATCGCCGGACCCCGGATCAGGAGGGTTCGCCGCCGGAGTCATGCTTGTGCTCCATCAGCTCGAGGCGCAGGTGGTAGAGTTCGTCGAGGCGATCATCCACCCGGCGGTTGAGGCTGCCCTCCGGGTATCTGCCCCCGCTGTCGGCCTCCCCCGCCGGCAGCCCGGTCAGCAGGGCGGCGGCCTGGTCCACCGTCTCCACCGGGTAGACATGGAACCGGCCTTCGCGACAGGCCGCGACCACATCCTCGCGCAGCATGAGGTGGGGAACGTTGGTGCGCGGGATCAGAACGCCCTGCTCCCCCGTCAGCCCGCGGGCGGCGCAGATGTCGAAGTAACCCTCGATCTTCTCGTTGACGCCGCCGATGGCCTGCACCCGGCCGTGCTGGTTGACCGAGCCGGTAACGGCGAGCGACTGCTTCACCCCGGCGCCGGACAGGGCCGAGAGAAGGGCGCAGAGCTCCGCCACCGACGCGCTGTCGCCCTCCACCATGCCGTAGGACTGTTCGAACACCAGGCTGGCGGACAGGGACAGGGGCCGGTCGCGGGCGTAGCGGGCGGCCAGGTAGTGGGACAGGATGAGCACGCCCTTGGAGTGGATGGAGCCGCCCATTTCCACCTCGCGCTCGATGTCCACGACCTCCCCCTCGCCGAAGCGGGCGGTGGCGGAGATGCGCGAGGGCTGGCCGAAGGCGAAGTTGCCGAGATCGATGACCGACAGCCCGTTCACCAGCCCCACCTCGACACCCTCCGTTCGGATGTTGATGGTGCCGCGCTGGATCTCGGCATAGATGCGCTCACGCAGTCGGTCCGAGCGGTGGATGCGGGCGTCGATGGCGCTCTGTATGTCCGGCCGCGTGATGGCCCCGTGCCCGGCCTCCGAGGCGTAGTGATGGGCTTCCCGGAGCAGATCCACGATGTTGCCCACGTGGGCGGCGGGGACGCGCATCTACGGCAAGCAGGGCTGCCCGCACACCGAACGCGCGCGCAGGGCCCTGCCCGGCGCGGCGTTCATCGACGTGCTGGCCGACCCGGCGCGGCTTGAGGAGATGCTTGCGCTCTCCGGCGGCGTGCGCCGCGTGCCGGTGATCGTG